>CAOJZZ010000015.1 GCA_948466315.1 uncultured Mycoplasmatota bacterium
ATAAGCATCACCTCCTTTAAAACAGCAAAAAAGAAGACCTAAGTCTTCCCATAAGTATTGCTATTTTACTACATTTTATCACTTAACAGTATTTAGTCAATAAACTAAATCGTACGCGAAAAGTACACCAAATTGTATTTAAATAGTAAACTGATTTATATTATATAATTAATCAACTATATCTTTAATTATTTTTTTTAAATAACTATTATTTATCCAAAAACATTGTTTTGTAAATTCATTAGCTCCAGTAACTTTGTCAATAACAGGCAAAGGTATTGTATCATATGAATCCCTACCATGTGGTCTTACATGACATACCCCATTATCACTCATTCCTGGAAAATTAGTTATTCTTCTTCCTCTTTCATCAATATGATTTACTATATTGCCATCTCTAATCACCTTTTGAGTCTTTTCATACATATCTTTAACTTTTGATTCAATAATTAATTCTGGCATATTCCATAATTTAATTCCTTTAAATACGTATTCACAATCAATATGTTTAAATATAAAGAACATATATTTTGTAGTTTCCAATTCTTCTTTTAAATCTGAATCTTCAAAATCTATATTAGCTATATCATTAAATTTAAAATATGGAAATGACATTGATTCAATAATTCTACCATTATCTTCAACTCTAATAGTTTTAGGAATGATTTTTGCTTTTATAAATTCATCTGTATCTCTAAGCTTAGATTTAACATTAAACATCTTACTTATAATCATACTAAATATATTTTTTGCATTTGAATTAATGCTTAGTTCTTCCATTAATACAGATTGAGTTTTTCCTTTATATTTATTTATTACATTATTAACAAAATCATCAAATGAACTATTAGTATCTTTTAATATTTTTTCAACATCCTCATAATTACCAATATATTTTCTAACCAAGCTGGTCATGTAAGAAGTTTTAAAACAAAATGCTCTTTGCATCGCCTTAATATTTGAAAAAGGTTGTTCTCTTTTAGATTCTTTATTAGCACCCTTAGTACAAGCACCAAGATACATCGTATCAGCTTCTGATATTTCATGAGCTTTTCCATCTTTTATTTTATTTATTATAGTATTCCAATCATTTTCTATTTGCTTAATATCTTCACTTAATGCAAGTTCCAAAAATTTTTCATGTGTAATTACATAATCAAGTTTATCCTTATTATTTTCATTTAAATACCACATTAATTGAATTTTATTATTTTTAAACCAAAAATGACTACTCCTAAATTCATTTGCAAATTCAGTGTTATAATCAATTATATTTAAAACTAATCTTTCTTTTGCTGATAATGTACCATTTTTATTTTTCTTATATGGAGTTACCTTTAATTCTACACCTGCAGGCATAAAATCTGGTTCTGAATCACTATTAGTTTGAATCCCATATAATGCTATTTCTACCAGTTGCCCTAAACCACCTTTTTTTAATGATTTTTCTGAAACTGTAACTAATTCTTTATCTTTTAATTCTCTAAAAGTCATTCCAATAGCAGATTTTGCAATTACTTCAATTTCTTCTCGACTATATCTTCTACCTTTTTTCATAAAATTTCCCTTTCGATCTTGTTTTAATCCCTAAAATAGTTTAAAATATATATGTAGGGTTGATCTTTTAACTCAAATATATTATAATATAAATGCAGATTTTATACAATGTCAGGAGGTCTAAGATATGGAAAAAACAGTAATTGAATTATTTGCTGGTGTTGGCGGATTTAGGTGTGGTTTAAATAGAGTTGAATTAAAAAATAATAAAGTAATAGAAAATGGAAATTGGAATTTTGTATGGGCTAATCAATGGGAACCATCTACTAAATCACAAGAAGCATTTGATTGTTATTCTAAAAGATTTGGTGATAAGGGTATATCTAATTTAGATATTTTTGAAGTCAATAAAAAAGAAATCCCAGACCATTCTTTATTAGTTGGAGGTTTTCCATGTCAAGATTATTCTGTTGCTAGAACACTATCTGGTAGCAAAGGATTAAAAGGAAAAAAAGGCGTTCTTTGGTGGGCAATAATTGACACTATAAAAGCTAAAAAAACACCATTTTTATTTTTAGAAAATGTTGATAGATTATTGTTATCTCCTGCTAGTCAAAGAGGAAGAGATTTTGGAATGATTCTAAGAAGTTTATATGATAACGGTTATGCTGTAGAATGGAGAGTCATTAATGCCGGAGAATACGGGCAGCCACAAAAAAGAAAAAGAGTATATATAATTGCATATCATAAATCTACCAAATACTATAAAAAAATGAAAAAACTTAATATGAAAAACATTATAACTAAAAATGGAATATTTGCTAGACAATTTCCGGTTAAAGAAAGTGAATTAAATTCTAGCATAATTGATATTTCAAAGTCAGCATATAAAGATTTAGCTGAAGTAAGTGATAGTTTTCAAACTCAATTTTACAATTCTGGTATTATGTGCAATGGTAAAATATTTACTGCTAAGATGGAATCTAATTGTGAAAAAATATTTCCCCTAAAGAAAATTAGGGAGAAAAACACCGTGGATGAAAAATACTTTCTATCTGATGAAAAAATAGAAAAATTTAAATACTTAAAAGGGAGTAAACGAATCCTTAGAAAAAAGCCGAATGGTGATTCTTATATGTATTCAGAAGGATCCATGTCCTTTCCAGATGATTTAAATGTCCCAGCTAGAACTATGCTTACATCAGAAAGTGGATTAAGTAGAATGACTCATGTCATTGAAGATTATAAAACCAAAAAATTAAGATTACTTACACCTGTTGAGTGTGAAAGAATAAATGGATTTCCAGATAATTGGACTAATACTGGTATGACAGATAAAAGAAGATATTTCATGATGGGAAATGCTCTGGTTGTTGGTATTGTTGAAAAAGTCGGAACTGAACTTGAAAAAATAATAGAAAAAGAAGATTAGCTTTTAATATAATAATCTTCTTTTTATAATTACATTAATCGTTACTTTACCTTTTTCTTTCATATTGTGTGGTGTACTTTGATAGAATATTTTTAGAGTCTAAATGATATTTCATTAAATTCTCACTTACTATTTTTTCATTCAAAGAATCATATTTAATAATGGATTGGCAAAATAACATTAAACTATCTGTTAAATCTTTTAAATTCTTTTGCGTCATTATTCTAAAATTTTCGTTAGGAGCAGCGGATTTATCAAATATATTACTATTATGTACTATTATAGATTGAAAAGACTTATCGTTCCCATAGTATTCTTTAGCCCAGTTTTCCGAGACACACATTTGCCCGCAATCAGATTTACTTATTGTATCCGAAACAGCCTCATTTTTACATTCAATTACAAAATAGGAATTACTACCAATCTCCCATATATTATCTGGACCATTCCCTATTTCAGATTCTGGCATACTTCCATCAAATCCTAAATGTATGGCTAAATCGTTTATTGCGTTTTCAAATATTTTATGTGAATTTTCACTAAAGATCAAACTGGATGAAATTGTAGCACACGTAAATAAATACAATTGAATATTGTTTTTATATTTTTCTTTAAATAGTTCAAGTATTTTTGTTGATTGTAATGCATATCCTACTTTATTTGGAATATAATCATAACCATCTAATGGTAGGCATAAATCTTTATTTAATTTTTTTGCACTTAACAGAATTTTCTGAGATTCAACACCATCAATAAAGTTCATATACTTTGCCAAATAAAACATGTAGTATCCTTTTATTTTCCCATTTGTCTCACTGTTAACTATTTCTTGAATCATGTCTACACACTCATGATAATTACTTCTTAATGCACAATTAAAAGCGTTATTTAAAAGCAATTCTTCTTCCTTTAAATTTAGGCAGTTAGAAACTTTAATTTCACTTAATGCATTATTCATTATTGCTAACCACTCTGGATTTTTACTGAGGCATAAATCGAAGGTTTTCATTATATTGTCTAATGTATCGCCATCTAATTGATCTGATAGCTGCTCCGATAATTGGTATTGTATCTTTGTTGATAAACTAAATGATTCCAACGAATTTTCGTTGTATATAACATTTAATAATTGCTTACCCATAATTACGACCGCACAATCATCCTGATTAGACCTAATACCTCTTCCCATTCCTTGCTCTATTTTCTGCATTTTCTCTATAGTTGATTTTGAGGTATCTCTTAATAATATTTCTTGAATCTGGTTAAATAAGCTTTTTGAATTAGGTAATCCATCTATTACAAGATATGAACATAAATCCCCCTTTAAATCAAGTCCATCATATCTATTAACTAAGACATCAAGTCCAATATGATAATTTTTAATTTCTTCTATATTATGCTTGTCAAATGTATTATTACATACATCTTGCCAAAATACTGCTCTTTTATATGATGGGACAATTACTACTACTCGATTCTTCTTAGAAATTATTTTTAGGCAATTTTTTATTTGCTCATCAGTAATGTTAGTATTGATAGCCTGGGGATATAAAATCATTCTATTTCCAATATCCAATGCTTGGGATGGGGTAATAATTTTTTCTATATTTTTTTCATTCAAATTAAAGCAATTTATTAATCTTCCATCATCTTTTAACGTAGCACTTATAAAAATTCTTCTTTTAGCATCATTGAAAGAGGAAATCTTATAAATCGGAAAGCAATCAGGACTTATTTCAATCGAATCATACGATATGCAAATATTGCAATACTGAATTATATCATTTAAGAAGTAAAACGGAAAGAAGACATTGTTATAACTTTCATCAGTCTTAAACCTATTTATAATTTCAATTAATGCTTTGCACTTATTTTTTACTTCCCAAAAGGGAACAAGCATAGGGTTAGATTCTTTAATACCCTCTTCAATATTTAAAGCATTCAAATGATTTTGTCTTTGTAACTCACCTTTAAATAAGGTAAATATACCTTTATATAATTCATCATGATCTACTCTTGAAATTTTTATTATAAATTGCTGCTCTGCAGTATCTAAACAAGCATGAACGTCATCAATGATAATATTATCAATAGGATTACGTTCATCGAATACAGTTTTTCCATTTATTAATTTTTGAATTGAGATAACTAAAATTGCTTTATTTTTTATAAATTCAGGATTCGTTTCATTATCAACAACATTAATTCCTAAATCACTAGCCTCTTCTTTAACCTGCTTGATTAGATAATTATCTCTAACAACATATATTGCATTTCCTTTTCCTTCATTTAAACAACTTTGTAAAATTAATAATGCAACTGTTGTTTTCCCACTTCCAGTGTTCATTTTTATAATATTATCTTTTTTATCTCTTGATTCAAACCATTGATTTAACACTTCTCCTTGAACATTTCTTAAATAGCCATTATATTTTTCTGATTTGCCTGGTAAAGAAGAAAATATAGCCAACGGGTTAATAATATCTTTTTTCTTTTTTAATGTTACCTTACTTAAATCAACCATAGGTCCTCCTAATATTAAATTTTTTAATTTTATTAACATATACTTTCAATAATTAAATCTTGAGAGTCAAGATTATTGTTTTTGCCTAATAATAAATTCTCATAAAATTTTACTAAATAACTATTATCTTCTTTTATTTTCAAGTAGTTATTAAAATAATTACTTCTAACTAATGCATTTCTAAAATACACTGATTTTACTTTAAATAAAGCAGTATCAACATTATAACCTAAACTAATTAAATATTTTTCAATAAATAAAGCGGTTGTTCTAGTGTTGCCTTCTCTAAAAGGATGTACTTGCCATATACCAGATGAAAATTTAGTTATATTGTTGATAACTTCAACTATATTCATTTCTTTATAATTTTTTTCTTTTTCTAATGATATATCATATTCTAATGATTCAGTTAAGGTATTACAATCACCATAAGCTACTGAATCATTATTCAATATTTTTTCATGTTTCGAAAAATCTATTTTTCTAAATTCACCAGCAAATTCATAAACATCTTGAAATAAAAATTTATGAACATATTTTAAATAATCAACTGATAATTCAAATTTATCTTCATCTAATAATTCAACTATTCTAGCAGATACAAAATCACATTCTAATTCATTATAATTTATTCCATTTCTATTTTCTTTTTCTATATAATATTCTCTTAGCTCTTTTTCTACCTCTTTTATAGTTAAATTGCCTTCTACATTTTGTTCTAATAGTTTTTCTAAATATTTAGAAGGTTTTAAATTATCTACTTCTTGAAGTCCGATAGCCATATCCCATTGTAATTGTTTTACATAGTTACTGGATTTATATTCTTCTTTATATTCATTAACACTTGAATCTAATTCTTTTTCACACATAATTTAGACCTCTTAATTAATCTATTAAATTACTATATTATTAGAAAAAAACAACTCTTCCCCCTTTCTTTTATTTTGAACACTATAGTTTAATAAAATGGTTTCTTTATTATACCTATTATATAAGGTTTCTATTTGGGGGCACTTATCATAACTTATTAGTAACGGTTGATTTGACAATTTCTTTTTTATAAATTTTGCTAACTCAATATGATCATTTTCAGAAAAGAAGTTTGTGTATAAATCTTTACCTTTATTAAAATATGGTGGATCAATAAAGAAAAATTTCTTTTTCCTTCGTTTTATTAAATCAATAAATTCCTTTGCATCTTTATTGTATATTTGTATTCTATCTTTGTTACTTGATATCTTTACTATAAGATCAATTAATTTTTCTTTATTAAATCTACAGTCAATTTTATAATTACCATTTTGTTTTTTTCCACCAATTACTCCAGCTTTTATTATTCCAGAACGATTGGTTCTATTTAGGAAAAGCGTAGAAAACCCTAATTCTAATATTGATACATCGTTTTTAGATTTTTGTATTTCTTTTTGTTTATACCATTCATCCATATTTATTTCTGTATCTTTTATTTTTTCTATAAGTTCATCAGATAAATATAAAATAGAGTACCAAACAGCATATATCGATCTGTCTATATCATTAATAATCACTTTATTAACTTTATTTTCAAAAAGCAGTCTTATTGCTATTCCTGCTCCTCCTGCAAAGGGCTCAATATATGTACATCCAATTAAATTGTTTTTTTCTAATATAGAAACTATCATTTTATATATTTGACCTTTTCCACCAGGATATCTTAATGGAGAATATGATTTCATACTGCCTCCTTTATTATAAATTCATTATATCATTTATCAATCTATTTGGTCATACCTTACTTTAAATTAATAAAATTATATATTAATTGAATTAAAATTAATGTAATAGCATCATAATTTTCTAATGTTTGTTTAGACAAAGTTTGGCTACTACCATGAACAACAATGTTCAAATCATTAACAAATTTATCTATACTTTTTGTGTTTTTTACAGTAAGACCATACTTATTTAATTCTTTTTTATAAGTGTTAAAGGCATTTTTATGTTCATTCTTTCGAAGCTCATCACAAATAGATATAATATTATTAATTTTATTAGTATTTACACAAGATACCCCTTGTGTTGTTGTATTGAATGCTTCTTTAGGAAAATCTCGAACTAAAATAGAATCTGCATTACCTTTAAAAATGAAGTCAGTAATATCTCTTATAGCAATATCCAATAGTAATCTATAAAAATAAGGTGCTAGATCCATTATCAAAATTTTATCATTTGACAATATTTGATTAATGTTTATAAGTTTCTTCAAATAATAGTTTAACAATGAATTTTGTGATTTTATCCCTTTATTTGTCCAGTTAAATAAATTAGCATCTTTTATTGTATATTGATTATGATTTTTATTTTTATCAACATTCTCATTTGAATTTACTTTAGTGACGCCATCTTCCTTTATTTTAAAATCATTTATATCTATATTTAAATCATCCAAACTAATTTGATTATCATTTTTTTCTAAAGATGTAACATCACTAAAAAGCTCCCTTGATTGCTTTGCAGTATACACTGATGCAACTTTTCCACCTATATCATAGAATTTCTCTAGTAATTCATTTATCTTTTTTTGATGATCATAATTATATAAATCATATTCATTTTTATTATTCAGTCCAAATATTCCATTGTATGTATCTTTATAATCAAAAATTCTGTCAAGTGTTGATTTGTCTTTTATCTGTTTTTTTACATTTTGAAATTCAGGTTTTGTTGTTACTTCATAAAACTTTAAAATTTTAAATCCAATTGAATTTACTTCTTTTCCTTGAATTTCTTTCATTCTATCTTTATTTTCGGATGCCCATTTTACAGTTCCTTTTCCATTTTGTTCATCTAGATGTCTAAATTCTACATGCTTATAAGCCTGCCCCAAATCATCATAGATTTTACAGTCTATACTTTTAATATTGTCCTTTAAGTGATTTAATTTAACAACATCCAAATCATACTTTTTTATTAACTCAGGATAATTATTAATTTTAAATAATGATAGTCTTCGATTTCCATCTAATACAATATATTGAAATTCATTTTTATTGACTTCATTTTTATAAACTATAAGATTTTCTATAACATCTGTCTCTAAAAAAATGTCATTTAATAAAACTTTCTGTTTTTTATTCATATTTTTATTACCAAAAAGTTCTTCTAGGCATTCTTCCTCTGAATCTAGCGTTTTAGAATAACGGGCATTATCTTTCCATAGTGTTAATTTATTAATATTCATTTTATCATAATAGTGCATAATTATACCGCCTTTTATACTTCGACTTTTAGTAAAGATTTTTCTATATCTTCTTGCAATTCATCATACAATATTTGTTTTTCATCAAAATTCAATCCCAACTGCTTAGGAGTATTTTCATTTGAATCTATTGACTCATTTTTCCAAATATTTTGATCTAAACCATAGTATGGAGCATTTTGTTTAAAGCAACTTCTTAAATCATAATAGAATTTATTTAATTCATTACTGTTATTTTTATCCTTCACCCAAAATTTAAATATATCAATAAATATACTAGAATACTTCTCATATAAATTCTTATTTAATGTTCTTAAAAGTCCATGCGTACTTTTTCCTTGCTCTTTGTCCATACTCATTTTAGTTTCAATTTTTTGAATATCTGCAACAATATTATCTTCAATATATTTCATTGTACAACTGTGTTCATCAATTAATCTTGTTAATAATGTTTTTACTTCAGGTTCATCTTGTCGCATTTTTAAGGATAGACAAATGTCAAATACAATTTTCTCTGGCGAATTTTTACCCGGCAAAGCAATTAAAGAGTAAGTAGGGCTTGGTTTTTTATCACCATCTACAATTCCAATCATTTGTAAATTTTGTCTGTCAATTTGGCTTTCAACAAATAATTTTTTTAATGACTCTGAAGAAAAAGTAGAATCAACAAGTTTGATGTGTTGCAATGCTACAGAACATTGAGTGCTATAAGGTTCTGTAATTTTGAGGTAATCGATAATAGCAGTTAAAAAATCTCTAGCCTCTTTGTCCTCTGTTAATATTGGAATTTGCCTATTACTATAATAATCTCTTCCTAATTTATTCTCTAAAGCTGCTTTTATCTTAAATTCATCGGGTTCAACCATTTGACCTACCTTTGTAATATTATCTGTGAGATAAATTATCTTATTCTTATTGCGATTACATTCTTGCAAAATACTAATACTATGTGTTGTAAAAACTATATTGAGATTTTTGTAATCTATGCATATTTCATTAAATAATGCCAATAGTCTAGTTTGGTACTCTGGGTGCAAAGTTGCATCCAATTCATCAATAAGTAAAATACCTGGCAAATTTTTATACTCATTTTTTAAAGATTCCGCAAAATATTTTAATGAATATAAAGCTGTTAGTATAATCATTAAATTATCTTCACCAGCAGAAATAGTATTAGAGTCACTACCCATAAAAGCAGTTGCAAACTCTCCACGTTTTTTTAGATCACCCATTTTTTCATAATTCATCTCATTAATATCATATCTGGTAAAACTTTTATATGTTTTTAAAAGTTCGTTTTGATATTTTTCTGGCAATATTAATTTTGAATTTATTCTTGATATACTTCCATCATCTTGATATTCCCCATATGCATTTAATCGCCCTAGTCCCAAGTATATAACCAAACCATAAGGTAATTTCTCGTTAGTTTTACTATCATACTTTGGAATTACTCTATATCTATTTGAATCCTTTTGATTATGTTTTCTGAATTTCAATGTTTGCCCATTGCTGTAAGTACATTGATAATAATGTCCACTGTATTTAGGAGCAGGATTATTATATTTTCTATCACCTTTGTTCAAAGTTTCTATTTTAGGATTAACCATTTGATTTATGCTTTTTATAATCTTAATACATTTAGAATCATCAAAGTAACCAGAATTAAGTTCAAAAGCTTGATAGGAATTACTTATAATATGCAATAAGGAACTTTTACATGTACCATTTGTTCCCATTATTGAAATCACACCACTCCCTAGTGATAATTCTAGATTTTCTAATTTCTTATACTTAAAAAACTCAATTTTTTCTATCATTCAAACCACCTGTCAATAATTAATTACCTTGATTATATCATATTTTTTGCTATTCTCTTAGTGTTTTCAAGTAATTTGTATTTAAAACCTAATTTTAAGACTATTATTGCCTTCAAAATATGATTTTCAATAAACATACTAATTTATTTTCATTTAAATATAATCGAATCGTCTAAATACCCAATTAAATCTAACAATGGTAACTAAACCCACGACCTCCCGCATTTATGTGATTAGCTACTAAAATAACTCCTGGACTATTATTATATAATTCCAATACTCTTTTAATTCTTTCGTCTTTTGGTAAATATTCATCATCTGTTCTTGTCATTACTGCTGGTATTCCTAGTTCTTGTAATCTTTTATACATATATTGCCCAGCCCTTAAATTTAAGTCTTTTTCTTTCAATCCATTTCCTACAGCACCAGAATCAATTCCGCCATGACCACTATCTACAATTACACCAGTAAAAGTATTATTATTCATATTTTCACCTCTACAATAAGATATGAAAAAAAGAACTTTTCGTTCTTTTTTCCTCTTTTTATAAAATCACTGTAATTTAAATCTTTTAAACTATTTTACTTCATTTTGAGTATTACCAATAATTTTTACACTACCCGATGTTTCAACTGTTTTAGCTGCTAACTCTTTTATTTCTATATAGGCATTATCTATCTTTTCTTGTAAAATTATATTTAATTTTTGTTCTTTTTCTAATTTTTCTTGAAGAGATGTAATTTTATCATTCAAACAATCTATTGTATTTTGAAAATCTTTTTTCAATAATTATGTTTCATAAGTATTTTCCTTGGTTAATTCTTTAGTTATTTTCTGCTTTCCTTTATTGTATTCTTTTTCTAATAATTTGGAGTTTCATTTACTTTTTTTTAAGCTCTTTTAAATAATTATCCTTATCCTTTATTTCTTTTGATAAGCATTTTGTCTCTTCTTCTATATCTGAAATAGTCTTTTCACGTTTATTTTTTCATCTTCCCATTGATTATTACTAATTTCACGCTCTCTTTTTGTTTTATAAATATATTTTTCCTGTTCAGGATTTGATT
This sequence comes from uncultured Mycoplasmatota bacterium, assembly GCA_948466315.1. GTDB lineage: Bacteria > Bacillota_I > Bacilli_A > RF39 > UBA660 > CAOJZZ01. The sequence goes on from CAOJZZ010000015.1 coordinate 11,580, forward strand.
TCATTCTATTAGCGTTTTTCTCTCTTGTTAAGGCTTCGTTTAAAGTCTCTAATATTTCTGCCTTAGTATTCTTTAAACCTATTTCTTATTTTTTCATACTTACTTCCTTTCTGTTTTATAATACCATAATTATTTGTTTTTAGATGTTTTTATTTAAATATTAAGATAATTTATTATGCTTCGTGAAAAAAGAGTAACTTGGTACCCTTATTTCATATTAATTATTTATATTTTTTAGAGTCTTTTCTATTACAAACTAATAAAATTTATTTCTATTTAATAATGCTTGTTATTATCTGATCTTTCCCCTTCTATTTTTGATAATTACTATAACAACAAATAATAGACCAATACCTATACAAATAAAGCCAATTTTTAATATATTTTTTAGAGCATGTGAAAAGACATTTTTACTACCTATATTCTCAAATAAATCTGTATCTATAATTTTATATTGATTATTTACTTTTTTCACCTTAAAATACACATCTACATTTTTTATATTCCAATTGGAACTTTTAGATGTTCCTTTTCCTGTTATAGACGTATTTATAGTAGTAATATCATTTTCTTGAGTCATATTGTTAATTTTATAGTTTATATCAATATTGTACTTCATTTTAACAAAATCAGTCTCTATATCATCTTCTTCTACTTCCCCAGTTATTACATATAAAGAAATATTTGATTGTAGTTTTTTATTAGAAATATCAATATAATCATATATTTTATTACTTTTATTATTTAAGTAATTTGTAAAGGTCTCTATAGTATCTCGTATTTTTCCTTCTTCTTCTACTAAAGACTCTTTTGCGGTTACTGTTTGAATGCTAATAATGCACAGTATAATTAGTAATAAAATACTAGTTATTTTTTTCATATTAATTGGTGGTTTAAAGACACCATAGACACCTCCTTATAAAATTTCATATAATCGTTTATGAGATTTTTTAATGGTTACAAACTATTAATATATAAAATATTAACAGTTTAATAATTCTAAATTCTAATTATCTTTTGTTATTCTCTTATCAGAACTCTATTTTTATATTTTCTCTCTCATTGCTACTAACTTCAAACATTTCTTTTACTTTATGACCAAACATTTTAGCGATTGTATTACTAGGAAACATTTCAACCTTATCATTATAAGCTCTTACTACACCATTATAGTATTTTCTAGCATTGGCAATATCTTCTTCTACTTTTGTCAATTGATTGTTTAAATTATTAAAATTCTCATTAGCTTTTAATTCTGGATAACTTTCAGCTAGGACCATAATCTTGTTTATACCTCTAGTTAATTCCTCATTAGTTTTTATTTTATCAGTATCAGACATATTATCATAAGCACTATTTCTTAATTTAATGATTACTTCAAGAGTTTCTTTTTCATGCTTTGCATAACCTTTTACAGACTCTACTATATTAGGAATTAAATCCCATCTTTTTTTTAGATAAACATCCATTGTCGAAAATGACTCTTTTACTTTATTATTTAATTGTATAAGGGCATTATAAATACTAAAGATGTATATTAATATTATAAGTATTACAGCTATTACTATATAAATTACCATTTTTTTCTCCTTATCACTTTTATTTTAATAGATTCCTTTGTATTTATTTAGAAATTATTGTTAATTATTAATGCTTTTAAAGTATAGTTTATATAAGTATTATCCAGCAATATTCTTTGTTATATCAATCCTCTATCAAATAAATTTTATCATATGTTTTATAAATTGTGAATTTATGATATAAAATATATTAATTTTCTTTAAATAATGTGTAAACCAATATGATTTTTTATTATCAAAATATTGTAACTAGTTCATTAGAAATGTTCTAGCATAATATAGCTTTTAAGTAAAAATATAAAATAGTTCAAACTATAATAATATTAAAATGTTTTCCTTATAAAATAAAGGAATTAATGTTTTTTAATTTTGATATTAGATTAGCTATCTTTTTATTTTAAGATAATAGTTGATTATTTATATGAAAGAATTTAACTATATAAGACTGGTATAAATACTCAACAATCCTTTATTTTATAAAGATATTACTATGTTTAGCTGTTTTATAAAATAAAGTTAATAATTGAGCAAGATAAAATTTGAATTCTTTAGTTTATAGAGAAATTAATATTTTTTGATTGCTTGTAGTTTGTGCTTTTACTATTTAGGAAATTTACAATTAGTTATAGTCTTTTCAGTTACAAAAATATTTCTTTTATTTATCTTATAATCTACTACATAGCTATCAAAATAATATTTTCCTACTAAAGTATAATTTTTATACATTACACTACATAGAAAAAGCACTGATTAATCAGCACTTTTACTTAGGGTTACCTTAGTATTTTGTTCTTTGCCATCACGTATATAGGTAATCTCAATTGTATCTCCTGCTTGATGTTGATATAATTCATATCTTAAGTAAGCAGAGTCCTTTACCTTATTCTTATCTATTTTGGTAATAATATCACCTTTTTTTAATCCTGCTTTAGCAGCTCCCGAATCGCCTACAGCATCAATTACTACTACTCCCTCTTTTATATCTTTATTTATTTTTATATTATTTCTATATAAAAGAGCTGTATCAGTTACATTGGCCATACTGATCCCTAACATTGGCCATTCTATAGTCTTACCATTTTCTAATGACTCAACATGGTTCATAGCATATTCAATAGGAATAGCAAAGCCCATTCCTTCTATTTCATCATCTACTAACTTCATAGAACAAACACCTATTACTTCTCCATTTACATTAAGCAGTGGACCCCCACTATTTCCAGGATTAATTGAAGCATCAATTTGCAGAACTCTCATTATCCAATCATTACTACTTGTATTTGATACACTTACTGAGACCATACGATCTTTACCAGATAATATTCCAGAGGTTACACTTCCCCTATAATCATAGCCCATAGGTGAACCAACAGTAAATATAGAATCTCCTATTTTCATTTTTTCACTAGAACCAATATTAGCAACTAATGTTACTTTAGCCTTATCAATACGTAAAACAGCTAAATCTAAATATTCATCCCCACCTAGTACTTTAGCTTCAACTTCCTCATCGTTTGTCATTGTTACAGTAACTTTATCAACTCCTGAGACAACATGTTGGTTAGTTAATAAATAACCATATTTATTATCTGTCTTATAAACAAATGCTGTTCCAGAAGAAGCTATTTGTTCGTTTTTATACCCTTGAACAACTACTACAGCATCATATATTTTTTCAACTGAGGCTGCTAACGATCCTTTTTCATATACTTGAGTACCATTTTTAGTAACTACTGTATTATTACTACTTCCTAATACTTCACTAATAATTGGAGTCCACTTTAATAAACCAAACATTACAACTCCGCCTATTACAAAAGAAAAGACCACTAGGAATACTAATTTGCCATATTCATTATTTTTCTTCATTAATTATCTACACTCCTTTCAATTTTTGACAATTCCTTCCAGTTCATTGGGAATCCCATTTTTTCTAAAACTTCGTCTACTTTGATAGTTGATAGGTTATAATTTAATGTTTGTATAGCATTTTCAAGCTCAATAGACATATTTTTAAACTCTTCATACTGTAGTAATTGTTTCATTATAATAATTAAAGCAAACAAATCATTTTTACCCTGAACATATTCACCTTTTTCCTTTTTTATATTTAAAATTCGATGATAAATAGTATCATCAATTTCTTTTTGAGTTTTATTATCATATAAAATATCTTCATGAGCACAAAGATTTCTATAATTAGCTAATATTGGTAAATATACTATTAAGGTATCTGCTTCTACATTATATGTTTTGGCTATTTCGTTTTGGTCTTCAGTTTTTAATATGGAATACATTTCACTTACAATACCAAATGATAAAACTTTTACTAAAATCCATAATGGAATATAACCATAATTAGAAACATAATGTAGAGTAGCACTATGTTGAGTACCATTTACTCTAATTTGTCTTTTCATTTTTTTTATTAAATCATTTACTTGCCTTTGTTTTCCATTATCTCTAGTGAAATTTTTAGTACGTAAATAATCTTTTTCTCGATAACCATATTTTCTGGATAGTTGATAAGAGATTATAGATTTTAAATTATTTTCAATAATTAAAAGATTTTTAAATAAAACATTTCTAATAGTACGATCAAATAAGAAAAGACTATATAATTCTTCAAACCTAGTGCCTTTTTTAAAATTTCTATTTTCCAAATTTACAAATAAATGGCGATAACCATTTAAGAAAAAATAGTTTTCACGTAATAGAACATTCTTAACATAATTTTCATCTGTTATTTCAAGACCTTTATACTTGAATATGTCTATTTGTTCATCCAAACTCTTGAACTGTTTTTCTATCATATTCTCACCTAGTATTGATTATAACATATTATTTAGATAAAAGTATGAAAATTTGGTGAATTTGTATGATATAATAAATTTGTTTAGAAATAATTAAGTATTAGTAAATTAAAACTAACTTATATAATTAAATAATTTATTATTTTTGTATTTATTAAATATAATATTAAGCTGTTATAGGGGGGAATTTATTATGCCAGCAAGCGTTACTCATGCTTATTTTGCTAAAGATGTTTTTGATATATTACCTAGTGATATTAAAAATAAAATTAGTGCTAGTCGAATAAAAATGTTTGGTCAAAGTTTAGATGCTTTATTGTTTTATAATTTATTTTCTTTTTTACCAGGAAAAAAAGTAAGACATTTTCAAGAATTTTTTCATAGAAATAAAAGTCAAGAGTACTTTATTAATTTAATTACATATATTAGAGATAATAAACTGTCAGACGATAATGATGTCTGTTCATATCTTGCGGGTATGATATGTCATTATGCCTTAGATTCTATTGTGCATCCTTATATTGTTTATAAGAGTGGATATTTTAGAAAAGATGATCCTACAACATACAAATATAATAATATTCATACATTTATGGAAACTTTTTTAGATAATGATATGATTCTTAGACGAGAAAACTCAAATCCTTATACTTTTCCTATTGCAGAGTTTTGTTTTAATCTACAAAAATTTTCAAATAAATTAAATGATACGATTGACTATAGTTTTAAAAAGACTTTTAATTTTGAAAATATGAGTTCAATTTATTATAAATCTTTAGTACAAATGAGAAAATCTATAGTAATTTTTAGAAAAGATTCTAAAGGCATTAAAAAGGCCTGCTACAAATTGGCAGATACATTTACTTCAAAAAGAACTTTTCGTTTTGAGGCGATTAGTTATCATTATCCTTTACAAGATAGACATGATTTTTTAAATAGTAATCATCAATTATGGAGAAATCCGACTACTTATAATATGACAAGTACAGAATCATTTATTGATTTATATCTTAAAGCCGTTAAATTAGCAAAAGTGTTAATATGTGCCAGTTTTGATTATATAAATCATAGAAATATAGAGTTAGAAAAGCTCTTTGTAAATACAAGTTATTTAACAGGAATTAATTGTAATTCAAAAAAAGAATTAAGATACTTTGAATTTTAACATTATTCATTCAACTTTAAATATATTTTTGTTGTATATCAAAAAAAGATTATCCTAACAATAAAAATATTGTATTTAGAGCAACATTTACAAACTAGAACAAGTTTTATTCCTTCATAAAATTTATTTTAGTATATTTTTTTTATTTATTTACATACTAATTTTAGGTGATTGTATGTTTTATAAATATGAAATTAAAAATAATGGTTATGAAGATATTTTATATCTTTATTTGACTATGGCTTATGAATTCTCAAAAGAATTAGTCCGTAATGAAAATGATGGAGAAATTGCTAGAAGAACTAAAAACTTTATTGAGAGTAATAAAATTGATTTTAAAGGGGAAAAAGTTTATTTAGTAGTTGATGGAATAGTAGTTAAAACTTTAGATATTAAAGATAAAAAAGTAGAAACAGAAATTTTAAAAGAGAATTTATATTATTCCAATGAACATTATTTAGTTACTATTAAATTAGATGATAATTCAACTATAGAAATTACATTAAAAGATTATTTACTTGGTGTTTTAGCTACTAATATGATTCCTGATTTAGAATTAGAAACCCTGAAGTCTTTATGTATCTTATATAGAACCTATGCATTTTTTAAAATGAGTACTGATAACTTTGTTTTGGCTAGTGATAGTTATGCTTTATATAAACCTATTTCATATTATAAATTATCTTGGATTGAAAAATATGATGATATTTTAAGTAATTTGAGTCGGGCTATTATTGATACTGATTGTTTATTTTTGACCTATGAGCATTCATATATTTTGCCATTTATACATTTTTCAAATAGTGGTAGAACCTTTAGTCATAGTGATTTTCCCTATTTAACGCCTGTTAAAAGTCTTTGGGATTTAGCATCACCCTATTACATAGAAATAACTGATTACACGTATGAATTCATTAGTAAAATATTAAAAATACCAGTTACTGGTACTAGTAATTTTAATATTTTAGATGTTGATCATATGCACTTTGTTCATAAAATTAAGATTAATAATTCTGTTTTTTCTGGTGAAGAGTTTATGAAACTTTTAAATCTTAAATCTTTAAATATTAGTATCATAGTTAATCAAAGTTATTTAAGAATTATTACAAAAGGATGGGGTAATAGTTTAGGACTTAGTATTTTTGGAGCTAATGAGCTAGCTAAAGATGGTTGTAATTTTGCTAATATTTTAAAATATTATTTTCCTAAAATTCAATTAAATAAATATATAAAGGAACTTTCATAAATTGGAAGTTCCTTTACTTTGATTCTTTAATTCCTGTAGGGCTTTGTCAGCGTCCTTATTTATTTCTACGATAGTTTCTAAATACTTTGAATACCCTTCAACTGTTGCGACAAAATCTTGTAATTCCTGGATATTTTTATCTTGAATTAACATACTAATAATAGAGGCATTTTCTTTTAATTCTATAGAAACATTTAATATTTCATCATATGTTAACTTATCAATCATTTCCTAGTTCCTCTATCATTCTATTTTTTCCTTTTTTATTAAATAATTTGGCATTATTAGTTATGCCCTTTTTATATTCCTCTATATTCTCAATATAGTTAATATTGTCCTGATCTGGCAATTTTTCTTTCATTTGATTAATTAATTCAAATATTTTATTTACTGCTAAAACATATCTATTATACTCTGACATATATACCTCCTAGATTATTACTTTTTCATTTTAATAATCATATTAATACTAAATTAACGAGTTGTACTAGTTAAGTGTTAAATTTCGCTCAACTCTAGATTATAGGGAATAATTTTTAAAATAAAGTATGCTGTCATAATTGAAAATATAGATGGTGTATATTCATCATTTATAAACTAAGACCGAGCTTGAAATTTATATTTTAAGGTACTTTTAAACGAATATCTTAACTAGTACCTTGTAAATAACATTTTATAAATTATTTCTTGGATAACTTTAAAGATGATACTTATATAAATCAAAATTATAAGTAATATATGAGACTCTAATATTTTCAAGTTATCATGTACAAATTAGGACAAATTTAAATTGTAATAGATTATTTTAGATTAGTATAATTCTAGAACCATTTTTTAAATCTGTTTCTCTTACACTTTTATTTACATCATAAATTTGACCTGTTTCTTTACTGTAAAAATTAGTTGTTTCTTTGATAACATAGGCGTTATCAGTTAATTCTATTAAAGCTTCTTCTAAAAGTTGTTTTATGGTACCTATTTTCTTATTAATAGGAATATAAAGATCATATGATTTTTCAATTAGGGGAATATCTAATTCGATTAGTATTTTATTTTTATTCATATTTTTAGCTCCTATTCACTTGAAATAAATTTAACTACAGTAGCTTTTCCTTTTTTTACAACATACCCAAAGTTTGCCTCTAGTTCGGTTCGTAACATTCTAGCATTAGTTGTAACCTTTAGAGTAAATTGATTACCTATACCATTTCCTATCCAAATACCTTCTGATAAATCAATACCAGACTTAAACCACATTTCATAGCTTAGATTCTTAAGACTATCTATTGTATCTATCACTATAAACTTAATAGTATTTAGTTTTTTTGCTTCTTGGATTATAGTGGTGATATTACTTTTATCTGTAGTTGGTATTTTTGATAATAAATTGTTTAAACCAATCATAATACAAATAATATTATCACTTGAATTATTGGCTATTTTACTGTTATATATTTCTGCTAAAACATTTATAGCATTAGAACAATAATCGTTGTCATATAAGATTTCTTTTTTGGATACATTATTTAAAATAGACATCGCATCCATGATTATACATTTAGTATTTGGTGTTTTTGTTACAACTTTTGCCATTCCATAAATAAATTGTGGTAAGGCTGTTATATCGTCTCCAGTAATGGGATAAATATAGCTACTTTTTAGATTTATAGTTGATATTTCTAAACTTTCTTTTTCTATACCTACTGGTAGTGTCTGTAGTGAACCAAAAGAACTACTTACAATCTCTTGAGTAACAACCTCTGGTAATACTGGAACTTTTTTAGCCTTAGTTTCACAAATATCGTTTAGTTTTTTACAAATAATCTTAATGTAATCGGCCATTTTTTCTTCTTTATATGGATATGCTGTTTGAAATTCGAAGATACCATCTAAGTCAATTAAACCTCTACCGAAGGCCTTGGATGGTTCTTTTTTACGTACTCCGGCAAGAATGGTACCATAATCAGAAGGATCATTAAATTGTAAGACAATATTCTGACGAAAGTTTTGACGTAAACGATATCTAACCGTATTTGGACCATTAGTACTAAAAATAAAGATTACACCATACTTTAAACAATCCCTTGTTAATTGATTTAATAAATCTTCATAATCTGGGTAAGTTTCTATTAACGCTTCTATATTATTAACAACAATAATCATCATTGGTATTTGTTTTCCACCATGGTTAATATAAAAATCATAAGAACCATTATAATCTACAAATAATTTTTTACGCTCATTAATAGTTTCAACAATTATTTTAAATAAATTATCTATTTTTTCTTTTTCGATTGCTAGAAGAACATCTCCTATATGAGGAGCTTTTCTAAACATTGTTAATGTTTCAGCACCAAAATCTAGAATATAGAAATTTACTTCTTTTGGAGTATGTGTGGTAATTATTGAGTAAATAATACTTGAAAGCATTAATTCTTTTCCACTTCCTGCTGCTCCATAGACAATCGTATTTCCTTCCTTGGATAATGGTAAAGTTAAGACATTTTGTTTTTGATTATCAGGATCATCATACTCACCTATAATAGGATTAATTTCTTTTCTTTTTGTTATATAATTATATTTTTCTTTTAATTTATCTATATATATTACATTTGGTATTCTATCTAACCATAATTGATTAACAAAGATATTTTCTGTTTTGGCCTCTTCTACAATATATTTAATAATATTAGTAATTTCTTCTCCTTTTGATTCAATAACCACTTCATTTTGTTTGTTATCTAATGATTTTATAGTATTACCAACATTGTCAATAATAGTAATGGATTGATCAACCTTTTTCTTTCTTTTTTCTGTAGGATAGTATTGGGCTCCTGCCCAAGCAGCTTGCCCCATTGAGAATAGTTCATTATAGCCTACTTGAAGATAGAATCTACCAGGATTTTTTAAGGCAGCTGCATCAGGACATTTAATCATATCTACACTATCTGCTTTATCTTGAACCTTTAAACAGACTCTAAACTTAGAGTTTGACCATATTTGATCATTAACAACACCTGCTGGTTTTTGAGTTGCTAGAATCAAATGAACACCAAGTGAACGTCCAATACGAGCAGTAGAAATCAATTGTTCCATAAATTCTGGTCGTTGGTCTTTTAACTCAGCAAATTCGTCACTTATAATAAATAAATGAGAAACGGGTCTATCAACTAATCCTTTACGGTATAAACTTTGATATTTGTAAATATCAATGGTACTTTCATCAAGTTTATCTCTAGCTTCATTAAAAATTCGCTGTCTTTTTCTTAATTCACTTTGAATCGATGCTAGAGAACGGTTCATTTCTACAGTATCTAAGTTAGTAATAGTCCCTGCTAGATGGGGTAACTTAAGACCAGTTTCTTTATTTTGGAAAACACCAGCTAGACCTCCACCTTTGTAATCTATTAAGACAAAAGATACTTCATGAGGGTGGTAATTTAGTGCCATAGATAAGACATAGGTAATAATGAATTCTGATTTTCCTGAACCAGTCATTCCTGCAATAAGACCATGGGGTCCATGGAATCTTTCATGAAGATCTAATTTAAATAATTCATGGGACTTGTCAACTCCAACTGATGCCTGTAATGATTTGGTAGGATCGTTAGTTTTCCAACGATTAAGAATATTTAATTGTTCAATCATACCAACATTGTACATTTCTAGGAAGGATAAGCCTAGAGGTAGAGTTCTATTTTCTTTAGCAATATCAATAGGTATATTAGCCAATATTTTACAGCATTCATGCATATTTAGGTTTTGATCAAAATCAGCAAAAAATTCTTTTTGTTTGTTAGATACTAATTCATTTTCAAAGACTCCTGATTTTTTATCCCCTATACTAATAAAAGTTTTACATTCATTAGGAATATTTATTAATCTAGGACTTATTACTATTAGACTAAATCCATAATTTATGGGCATTTCTGTAACATCTTTTATTAATTCTAAGTCTCTTACACTTTTATAATCATCAGTAATAATTACATAATATGGTTTATAATGATGATAATCAATATTATTAAGTTCCATTTTACCATTAACATCTTTATATTTTCTATGTTGTACTTCTTGTTCTAGAGCTAGCGATATTTCTTTTGCTTCGTCTAAATTAGTAGCAAAATATCTTATACTTTTATCATTACTCCAATTATGAGGAGATACCTTTATATAGTCCCAATTTGAAATGTTTTTTTCATTAGTAAAAATAACTATTTTTAAATCCTCATAACTATGGTAAGTAATCATTTGTAAGATTAAACCTTCAATAAACAATTGTTTATTATTTGCAATTCCTATGATTGCTGTTATATTATTTTTTAAAAATGATAGTGAGATTGGAACATTTTCTAACATTCTAGATTCTGCTCCTAATTTATAAACTTCTTGTAATAGATTGTCTTCTTCAATAGAAAAATGTTCTTCTGGAAAACTTATTTTCCCAGTTAATTCTCTATTACCAATCCCAAGACGTAAATCTAGAAAGTCATCTTGATCAGCTTCTCTTTCCCAAAGGTTTCTTTTCTTAGCATAAATAATTTCTTTAGTAGCACTTAAGGGTAGGTAATTATCAATTAATATTTGTTGCTGTATTTTCATTTCTGCTTGAATTTTTTCTCTTTTAGAATTAACGTAATCTAAATACTTTTGTTGTCTTGTTTGCTCCCTTTTTTTACTTTGCTTTTTCTGATATCTTTTAGTTAACATTGGCCATAGAAGCATAGTCATTAGCATAACCAGACAGGTAATTATTGATGGTAGAGCATCTTTTATATCTTTAGTACCATCAAAAACTCCAGTGAAAGAGGTAAAGCCCATAGAAAGAGACATCATTGCCATAGTAAGCATAGGACCAATAGTATAAATTAAAGGTGTTTTATCTTCTGTTTCTTTACCTGGTGGTGGATCAATAGTTAATATTAAATCTTCAATTTTTGTTTTAAATCTTGGTGCACGATAAAAATAATCATCTTCTTTGTAAAATTCGATTCCTTCTTCATCTTTATTATCAAATTCTACTTGATGTTGAATAATTGGGTTTTCTATTTCGAAAGTAGTATTATCGAATCTTACATGATTACCAATATTATTAATTACAATAGATTGATCCATGACAATGATTTTTAGCCCCATTATAAAGACTATATCTCCATACTCTAAAGCAGTACTAGTAATAGCAATATTATTTACATAAGTTCCATACTTACTATTTAAATCTTGTACAGCCCAAGAACCATTATTATAAATTAGCCTAGAATGCTGTCTAGAAATTAAAGGGTAATTATAATTAATTTGAGATTGAATATCATTCCCGATGATAATTTCTCCGTTTCTTTTAAGCCTTAATTTTATAGTACTTTCTTCAATTGTTGGTGAACAATATAAAATTACATACTCATTATCTGTATTTATTTTTAAAAAATATAAATTATACTCTTTTAAAATAGCTGATGAGATTTCATTTTCACCAGACATAATTTTGGTTTCAAAGTCACTTTTTATTTTCCAATTACCATTTTCTGCTTCTACATTGATTAGATTTCTAGTATTTCCTAAATAGTCATTATCAGTAATCCAATAATTTCCAGCTACTTTAGTTGGTAGAGTAAAATTATAGATTTTACTTTTTTTGATTAATCTAACTATCACTAGAAATCACCCCGTATTCTTGCTATTATAAGCTAATTATATCGGTTTTTTCGAATTTTTACAATATATATTTATCTTTATTTAATTTTTTTATGTAGGTTACTACACCTTTGGTTATAGCCTTAGCAATTTTTCGTTGATAAGTAGATTTACTCATTAAATACCTTTCGTTAGGATTAGATAAATAACCACATTCGATAAGAACTCCTGGAGTTTTAGTATTTCTATACATATAGAGATCAGTTTTTTTGATGTTTCTTTGACTTTTCAGAGTGGTTTTAAACTCTTCCATGATTGAGGTTGCTAGAAGCTCATTTTTGGTATTAATAGGATTATATAAAACTTCTGCTCCTTGATAGTTGCTATTTTTATACCAGTTAATGTGAATAGACAAATAAAGATCACTCTTATTATTTCTTATTAATAAAAGACGTCGGTACAAGTCTCCTCTTTTTTTTCTTGAATCATATATTGATGATAAATCTGTATCTTTATTTCTTATCATATAAGTAATAGCACCGTTTTTACTGAGTTCTTTATCTAGTTGTTTAGATATCTCTAGATTTAAGTCTTTTTCTAGAATGTTGTTATACAAAGTCCCACTGTCCCGGCCTCCATGTCCTGGGTCAATTGTTATTATAGTATTTATTAATGGTAAGGAAGTGGCATTTATTATATTAACGTAAAAAACTAATAAGAATAGAGTAGTTAAATAAAGGCTTAAGCATTTTCTTTTTAGCATAGTATCACCCATTAATTATATGCTTTTTGTTTATTATTTTGTATTGTTAAAACTTTTTTATTAGAAGTAACATGATATTTCACTAGTAGAAAATAGTAAAAATATTATAAAATATTATTGGTGATTATTTTGAGTAAAGTTTTGAATGAAGATTTATTATTTGAGATATATTCAGTAGTTGAAGAGATTCCTATAGGTAGTGTTGCTACTTATGGTCAAATTGCAAAATTAATTGGATGTGAAAAAAATTCAAGACTTGTAGGTAGAGCCTTGAAAATATCTTCTATTTATGGTGATTATCCCTGTCATAGAGTAGTAAATGCTGAAGGTAGAATAGCTCCTTCTTGGGATCAACAGAGGTATTTATTAGAAAGAGAAGGTATAACCTTTAAAGATTTAAAACATGTTGACTTAAAAAGACATAAATGGAATATTTAACTTAAAAATGATGGCATTATTATATTAAGCTTAAATTAATATTAACTATGTTTTATTAGATATATATATCATAATATTGTTTATATTATTATAAAAAGATATTAGATTAAAATCTTCTTTTGTATTATACCAAGTTGGTTCCTGTATATTTATATTTTCTATTTTTTTTATTAATTGTTTTGATATTCCTAATACATTAGTATATGGTAAAATATGGTAAAAATAGTTAGGGTCTTGTTTTTGTAGTTCCTCTAGTTGACTTTTATCTATTGTTTGGAGAAAGATTTTAAAACTTTTTATTTTACCTAATATCTCATTATCATATGGAGTCCTTTTTTTTATATTATTAGTTAAGAGAATCATTATTTCTATAGATAATAAACCTATTATATAACTAAATAAGCTAATAGTATCATGTAATAATTCTTGTAAAACTAATAGCATAGGTGGAATTATTGCTACTGAACCAAAGATTATTGTACTAATTAATTTTATTGTTTTTGGATATTTGCCAGTTAATATATTAAATAACAATAAAAATCCTGTGAAAGATAATAGAACACAAAGAATTGATGTTTTGATATTAGTATTATTGTATTGAGTAATAGGAACGATAGTTATTAATAAGTACGAAATAATTATCATAGAAATAATTATCATTCGTTTGTTTAGAGATTTTTTTTCGAATATTTTATTTCTATTTTCTTGATTATTTATATTTTTTAATAGCTTTATTATAGTAATATAAAAATTATTTTGTAATTCCTTTGAGGTAATTGATTCATTGCTATTTTCTCGGTTTTTTTGAAAACTATTTTTTCCTTTTTTTGGAAATAGTCCATCTATAAATTGTTGTTCATATAGATCAGTACCATCATACTCTTTTAACTTGGTTATTTTAAAGTCGTTAACTTTAGAAGACGGAAGTTGTTTATTTGAAATAGATATATTAAGATATCCTTTATTAGCTAAATATATAAGTAGGGTTGCTGCATCTTTTTTATTAACGCTTCCCTTATTATAAAAAGCTACTTCTAAACTATTTAGAGCTTTTGGTGGATACATTTCTGTTGTTTCAATAGGCTTTTCATTTTTACCAAATTTATGCCAAATTAAAATAGTTATTATTAAAAAGATTATAGGTATTACATAGAATATATAATTTATAATTCCATTATCATTAATATTATAATCATATGTTATAGCCCATATTGTTTTAGGGTAGATAAAGATAGTTATTATTATAGTTAAAATAAGATAATTATTTTTTAATAGCTTTTTCATTTTTATAATACTCCTTTTTATTTTCTTTTTATATAGCAATAAAATTTCTTTTTTATTAGTTATTGTTTAATAATAGGCTTATTATAACATATTAATAAGAGTTATGGTTAATTTTTATGGTAATTAAGTTATACTATTACATGTCTTTTGCCTATACACATTTATCATTTGGGCATATTTTACAATGGTGAGTAATATGATGAATTATTTTTCTAGTTTATCTCCAGTTTTACAGGCATTAATAGCGGCCTTATTTACTTGGGGTGTAACTATGATGGGAGCTGCTATTGTATTTTTCTTTAAAGAAGTTAAAAAGGGGGTTATGGATGCCTTACTTGGGTTTTCTGCGGGAGTAATGATAGCTGCATCTTTTTGGTCCTTGCTTAGCCCTGCTATAGACATGGCCAATAGTTTAAAGATGAATGCTTGGGTAGTTGCCTTTTTAGGCTTTATAAGTGGAGGATTACTGCTGTTTATTGGTGACAAGATTTATAGCTTTTTTTCAGGGAAAAAACAATATGGTACAAACTATGGTGGAAATCATAAAATTAAACGTTGTCTAATGTTGATATTTTCCATCACGCTTCATAATATTCCAGAAGGCCTTGTGGTGGGAGTTGCTTTTGGATCTTTAGCCTATGGTATAGAAGGTGCGACTTTGGCATCAGCTATTACATTAGCTATTGGTATAGGGTTACAAAACTTTCCAGAAGGAAGTGCTGTTAGTTTACCGCTAAGAAGAGATGGAATGTCTAGAAAGAAAGCATTCTTCTTGGGTCAACTTAGTGGTATAGTAGAGCCTATTGCTGCTGTTATTGGAGCTATTTTGGTTCTAAAAATCCAGACTTTATTACCATTTTTATTAGCTTTTGCTGCTGGGGCTATGATTTATGTAGTTGTTGAGGAATTGATACCAGAAAGTCAATCTAATCAAAAAAAGGATTTGATGGCATTATTTACTTTAATAGGTTTTTCGATTATGATGATTTTAGATGTTGCTTTAGGATAAAAAAAGTGATTATAAAGTTGATATTTACTTTTGATCACTTTTTTTATTTCTCTATATATAATTTTTCATTTTCATTTAAATAAATACCATATAAATCTGATTTCTTACATGTAAAGATTAATTTAGGGACCGTATTTTCAGAAGTATTTTGTATCTTTTCAGTTTGTGGTTCAGTAATTTTACTTTCTTGGCTCGTAGTATTTTTTTGCGTATTTGTTTGATAGTCAGTTATTTCATTTTCTTGGTTAGTTAAAATATTTAGTGTATTAGTTTGATTTTCCATTGGCTTGTTTTCTTCTTGTTTTTGATTTTGATCAGTAGTTAGTTCTTGCGTTGTATTTTCTTCTTCTGTTTTTGTATTGTGCTCATTTTCAATATTATTCTTATGTAGTTTTTTAAAGCTATAATTATTATCACTTATTATAGTAATTGTTTCATCTATCCATAAACAGTCTTCTGGCTTTTTTCCATTATTAATTGAATAATAACCATTTTCGTTTTTATGCCAACCAGTTCCCGTAAATTTTCCTTGTCCACATTCTATATGGCAATGATTTCCTGATGTATTTCCTTTGGTTCCTTCAGAATAAAATTCTTCGCCCTGATTTATTCTTTTACCAACAAATAAATCGTTTACATCATCGGCATGAGCAAATAATATTGTCATATAGTCTATAGTTCCATCTGGATATTCTACTTTTTCTATACTTTCTAACCAAACTTCGTTAGCATCATTAGGATATATCTTTTTTATTATACCAGTATATGGAGATTTTATTTTACTAATATTTTCATCAATTCCTGCTTCATCAATAGCAAAGCTACCTTTATGAGTCCCTTCTTGATATCCTTGAGTTATTCGCATATTAACGCTTGGATATATTGGTTTTTCCATTTATGTATCCTCCTCACTATTTATAATATTTTCTTTAGGTATTGCTATAGTGCTTTTATTTATTATGTCACTATAAGAAGATAGTTTTCCTTCTAGTGACTTATAAAGAGTATCTGCTCCAATAAAAGAAAATAGTCCTACCCAAAGACTAATTGGAAAATTTATATTAGTAAAAGTCATGCAAAAAATAACACCAACTGCCATATTTACTACAAAGGAATATATAACTAAATATTTACTACATTTAAAATGAATTTTTGTTTTTTGGACAAATGCACAAGTAATAGCGCTTAGTGCTACTGAGATTACTAAGAGTTTCTGTAAATATTCTAATTTTAACATGTTTACCTCCTCGTAACATTATATGCTTATTAATAAATTTCGCCATAGAAAAAGCACATTTTAGTGTGCTTGTTTGAACGAATGTTATCTACAACAACCTTGATTGTTTGTAAATCCATTTCCTGAACATAAGAAGAAAATTATAATAACTACTAATATTATAGCCCATATCCAACTGGATCCGTTACCAAAACCATCATTGTTTCCTTGACAACAATAAACTGGATAACCATATCCATACATATTATCAATTCTCCTTTCAATATATTATATTTGAAATTAGAAAGTAAAAGCATAATGGATACCTATATTATTAATATTTACTATTTTGGAAATACTAATTACGAGGTGTTTCTTTTGAAGATTAAAGATAATATTGATTTATGTGAATTATGTAAATTTAATTATAGATATGAAAGTAATTTAATCTTTCCTACATATAAAAAGGTATGTAAAAGTGGTAGTTCTAAAATTGTAATTGAAATATTAGTTTTTAATAGACGTATTTTTATAAATAGAAGCAAGGATATTAAAAAAAAGCAATTAAAATTTATTGGTGATTTAATATTAGCTAAATTTGTAGAGAAATGATTTTACTATAATTAATATAATGACTTTTAACTTAATCTATGGATAAGTTATCGACATTTTTATTTTTATAAATTTTGTTCTTTATAATTATTTAAGATTGTTTGTTACGTTATAATCAAATAAACTTGTATTTTATTGTTTTGTATATTAACACCCTTATTTTATGGGATAGCAACGGATATTGGTTGACTGCAAACTAAATATAATGTAGATATCTTTAAGTATAGAACCCAATGAAAAACCCTTATAACGTTTATGTTTATAAGGGTCAAACCAGTTTGGTATCCTATCTCTTTGAGAATTGTGGTGCACGACGTGCTTTCTTTAAACCTGGTTTCTTACGTTCTT
>CAOJZZ010000016.1 GCA_948466315.1 uncultured Mycoplasmatota bacterium
TTCATTGCTTCTTCTACTGTTTCTATATTTAATCTCTTCCATTGCCCTGCTATAGTTTCAACATAACTCTTTTTTAATTGTTCGTGATTTATCTTTAAGACATAAGCAATCAAAACATTGACTACTCCAGGGTTTAATTTTTGATCAACCAACAACTTCTCTATCAAACGTTTATCTCTATCTGTTGGTTCCCCCCCCTTATATTTTGCTTTCAAAAACTGATAAGGATTTAAATTTTCAAAAGTATAAACTAACTTTGCCCACTTTGAATTATCTCCTGTTGGTTTTTTCAAATAATCAGGTTGCTTATTATAAATCAACGTTGGCAAATTACCACTATTCTCAAATTGATAATAATCCCTACAACTTTTACGTAAACGCATCTTATCTATTAAGCCTTTCTCATTAATTGCTCCCCTTACTAAACCCTGCATCATTAAAGTATTAATATTATATATATAGCCCAATGTATTAATCAATTCTTTTACTTCCTTAGTAAAACACCTTTCATTCGTCATAGAAGAAGGAATACTAGAAATTAATAAATTAAAATCTATCCCCTTATTAATTAAGACATTATTAGAATCCCTCTTAGTAATATCATTTTCTATTTCCAAGACATTGCCATTTACAGGAGTAAATACTTCATCAAAACTAGCTGTAATATCCTCATAATCTTTCAAACTTATTCTAGGAATTTTATAATAATTCAACAATTTTTCATACTCTTTTTTACCTAAATTATTATATAAAACTATATTTAAAATAGGATGATTAAAAAAATCATGAGCAGATATAGGTGAAAATATCAAATATACATAATTATTTATACTTCCCTTCTTTACATAGCTCTTTAAAAGACCAACTCCCTCTAACTTCTCACGAGCTATAACAATATCTTCTAATTTTAACTGCATTGTCGCCATTAAATGATGATGGGTTAAATCCTCACTCATTATCTCTAACTTATCTAAATCATCAAGTAATGTATAATAAAGAGAAACTGCAGTATAACCAATAATCGGTTGGTATAACATAGAAATAATCTTACGATCCTTATCGTTTAAAACAGTCTTATTAATAACTGTATAAGTATCAGCTGGTAAAATCGTTAAATTTTTCATTTTAATACCTCCTACTTACCCATAATAATTAAACCCTTCATACTTATAGTACAATATATCAAAAAAAAAAGAAAGAATACACTCCCTATAAATTTAAAAAACCCAAAACTATTGATGTAGTCAATTTTGTAAAATATATAAAAGATAAAGCAATCAACAAAAATGGTCCAAAAGGAATTATACTCTCATTTTTCTTATATAACAACAATAAAGAAACAGGTAATGCTAAAATACTTCCTATAAAAATGGATAAAACTCCCAAAAACGGATCCAAGATAAGACCAAAAAGAAACATCAACTTAATATCGCCACCACCCAAGCTTTCTTTTTTTAAAGTCTTATTACCAATTAACATAATTAAATACATCATAAGAAATAAGAAAAATCCTGATAATATTTTTAATAAAGTTTCATAAACCCCTAAATCAAATAACTGAATTACTATAAAATAAATACTAAAAAAAATTAATATTTCATCAGGTATTATTAAATAAGTAATATCACTTACTGAAACAACCATTAACAAAGAAACAATACCAAGAGCAATAAAGAGCTGATATGAAAAACCAAAACTATAATAAGCTGTAGCAAACAAAATACCAGTAAAAAATTCAATATATGATGATAATCCAGCAATTGGCTTATGACAATATCTACACCTACCTTTTTGTAAAAAATAAGAAATTATTGGAATCATCTCATATAACTTTAAACTATGACCACAATTATCACAATGTGAATGATCAGTAATAAAATTTTCTCCTTTAGGAAGCCTTTGTCCCACTACTGTAAAAAAAGAGCCCATCAAGGTTCCTAAAATAAAAAAGATAATTATATATAATATTTGCATTAATTACCCTCCTTATTATTGTATCTGATCATAAATAGAGAACATTGGTTGAACAATAGATAAAAGTATAATACCTACTATTACTGCCAAACAGCAAATCATAAATGGCTCAAGGAGACTTTTCATTCTATCAATAATACTCTTATGAAGCATTTGAAAATGATCTGCTACCTTTTCCATCATTGTTCCAAGTTGCCCAGTTTTCTCCCCAGTTACAATCATTTCATAAGCAACAACAGGTACTGCCCATTGACCTCTAAAAGCAGATGAAATAGAATCACCCTTACCTAAATTAACCAAAGATTTTGCTATAATGCCCTTATAAATTTCATTATTAGTAATTTTTGAAAGTATCTCCATACTATCTGTAATAAAAACACCATGATTTATAAGAGAAGCAAACGTTTTAGTAAAATTAGCAATTTCATTATAAATAATAATATCTTTAATTACTGGAAAATGCATAAGAATTGTTTGAACAACTGTCCTAAAACTAACAACTTTTTTATACAAATATATAAATAATATTATTATTGCCACAAGAACGATAATAAGAATTATATAATTTGTTTTAATAAAATCACTCATAGCAAGAATAGCTAATGTTAAAGCTGGTAATGTAGCATCATTTTCTTCAAACATAGTAGCAAATTGAGGTACCAAATAAGTTAACATAAAAACTAATACCCCAATAGCAATAGTTAATACTACAGCAGGATAAATCATTGCACTAATCATTTGCTTTTTTGTTCTATCAATTGAAGTATAATATTCCGCCATATCATCTAATATCGATGGTAAATCTCCAGTCATTTCTGCTGTTTTTACCATATTTATCAATAACTTAGGATAAACATCCTTCTGTACAATCATAGCATCGGATAAATTTTCACCTTTTAATAATTCATAAACTAACTGACCAAAACTTTTCTTTAAAAACGGCTTACTTGTCTGTTTAGCAAGTATTCTAACAGAATCTACTAAAGGTATACCTGATTTAATATATGTAGATAACTGTGTCAAGGAAAAGGAAAGATCTCCCGCCTTAATTTTTTTATTTGTAAAAATATCTATATCATAAGGGGGGCGAACAGTAATACTAAGAACCTCATATTCTTGTGAAACCAAAAAGCTTCGTACTTCTTCTTCTGTCTCAGCATCAAAAGTACCCTTTTCTTTTTTTCCCACTCCATTTACTATAACATAACGGAAAGATTTCATTGGACGCCGAGTTTCATTAACTCGCTCATCCCCAGCAAGTATCTGTTCATTACTAAATGATTGATCAATACTTGCTACTTGAGCTTGAACATCATTTAAATTACCCTGATAACCAACTTGACTATTAACAGAAGAATTCTGCTCTATTTTTGACTGCACTTGCAGATTTTCTTTTTTATTCTTACTATCCAAAATTTTATCCTGAGTTTTATAAAAAAGCACTTGAGGCATAGAAATAACTTTATTCACCATATGGTATATCATAATAAACGGTTTTAAAACATATTCCATATTTTAGCCTCCCTTTACTATTCTATTAAATTGTATCATAGTATTATTTTTTTGAAAATAATTAAATTAACTTTTTAATATTATTGACATATATTATTATTGAGAGGTGGGATATATGTATCCTAATCCATTTATGAGAACAGGACTACTAAGTAGAGGACTAAATCTTACTAAAGCTATAAACTGGGGGGGCTTACTTGATGGAACTCAAAAAACACTTGGTGTTATTAACCAAGCTATACCTATAGTATATCAAGTAAAACCAATTATCAATAATGCCCGTACTATGTTTAAAATAGCAGATGAAATAAGAAGTCCTAATCGCCTAAATGATGCTAATCAAAATAATAACTTCACAAAAACTAGTATCAACAAAGAAAAAACCTCTACAATCAATAGTAATCGTCCTATTTTTTATATGTAAAAGAACAATCTAACTTAGATTGTTCTTTTCTTTTAAAGATAAAGTATAATTATCAATAAAGTCTTTTTTAAATTCCAGAAAACTATCTTTCTTAATAGATTCTCGTATATCCTCAGTTAATTTTATTAAAAAGTAAATATTATGAATAGAAAGTAAGCGACCTCCTAACATTTCATTAGTATTTATTAAATGTCTAATATAAGCTTTAGAATAATTTTGACAAGTATAACACCCACAATTATCTTCTATTGGTGATATATCTTCTTTATATTTAGCATTATGAAAATTTATTTTTCCATTTTTTGTAAATGCCTGACCATGCCGAGCTATTCTAGTAGGTAAAACACAATCAAATATATCAATACCTCTTTCTACTCCCTCAATAATATCAATAGGTTCTCCAACCCCCATTAAATACCTTACCTTATCTTCTGGCAAATATGGGGTTGAATATTCAATAGCCTTATACATATCTTCTTTTGATTCCCCATCATTAGCTACTCCACCTACACTATAACCATCAAAATTAAGCTTTACAGTCTCAATAGCAGAAAACTTTCTTAAATCCTCATAAGCACCACCTTGAACAATCCCAAATAAAGCCTGATGAGGATTATTATGAACTGAAAGCCCCCTTTTAGCCCAACGTAAAGTTCTTTCTACACTATTTTTTAAATAATCATAACTAGCACTAGCTGGAGGACACTCATCAAAACTCATCGCAATATCACTATCTAACTTATTCTGAATCTCAATAGACTTCTCTGGCGTTAAAAATAAATTACTACCATCAATATGACTCTTAAAATGAACTCCCTCTTCTGTAATGTCTTTTTCTTTATTTTTAACAAGGGAAAAAACTTGAAAACCACCACTATCCGTCAATATAGGCCGATCATAATTCATAAAATTATGAAGTCCACCACATTTATTTACTATGTCTTCGCCTGGTCTAAGCCATAAATGATAAGTATTAGCTAAAATAATACCACTATGTGCATCTTTTAACTCTTCAGGAGCTAAAGACTTAACTGTAGCCTTAGTACCTACAGGCATAAACATAGGAGTCTCATAAGTTCCATAATTTGTTTTTATTTGTCCTAATCTAGCACTAGTATTTTTTTCTTTATGTAATAATGTATATTCTATCTTCATAACAAGTTTCCTTTCCTTTATAATTATAGACAATAAAGTTATTTTTGACAAGATATTCATAAAAAGGCAGTAAAAAGGATATTTCTAAAAGACATAATATACAATCAGTAACCATATATTTTAATTTATTATATCATCTTTTTTTCAAACTTTTTTGATAAACTAATGGATCTGTTATTCTACTAGCATTTTTACTATTATCAATATCATACACCATACCACTGCCAATCAAAAAACCAGACTTATAATATGAAAAAGAATCATTATCCTTCAAACCAAAAATATTCATACCTAATGAGCTTATTATTTCTACATAATCTGTTGTAAGTTCATCAGAAACTGCATGTTCTATTAATTCTACCCTTCTTGTTTCTATGCCACTATCCTCAAATAACATAATACTAACATGACTTCCTATCCCCACTGTATCATCGCTAGGAACATTTGCAATAAAACTATCTGACAATATTTTATTTACCAAATTCAAACGTCTTTTTTGTGTACGACAATCCCCATAAGACAATTTTTGTCTCTTTAATCCACATTCTAACCTCTCTGACTCATCTCTTAGCAAATCAACTTGACTCAAAGTTATCAAATTTCTTTTTTCTTTATTATAGGCTATATTATTTTTTCGTTTTCTTATCTCTTGGATCGACATTCTATTATATAGTTTCCTATTTCTTATATAAGTAACATAAGAATTACAATTCTTTATAATATAAACAATCTCACCAAATATAGTTTCTCTGGTATTACCAATCTTAACTTCATACAAAAAATCATCTTTTTCCTTTTTTTCATAAAGAGCTTGACCAAAAGAACTTTGAAGACTAATAAAACCATCACTACTATTTATACCGTCCAAACTTTCTACTAATGTATAATGTTCTAATTCATCTTTACCATCAAATCTAATAGCAAACTTCGTACCAACTGTAATTTTTTCTGTATCAATACTTTTTAAGAAAATCCCTTCTTTAAGTAATTGTTCATACTCTTCTAATTGCCTAACGTCCATTTCATATTGATAATCTAATAAACCGCCATCAACAAAAATATTTTTAGAATTACCAAAATCTGTTACTTCTCTATCACTATAATAACCATCATACATTAAAAGATTCATTTTTAATTCTAAAATTCTATTTCTAATCGCTCTAACTTGCTCTGGAATTAAAATCATTCTATACATCTTCTTTCTTTTTCAATATTCTAACATATTTTTTAATTAAGTAAAGAATTTTTTAATATTAACCACAACCTACAATAATAACTCAAAAATATAATTAATAAAAGTGTTATTCACAAGAAATTGCAATATAACAAAAATATCTAAAAAATCATCTTCTTTTAATTGACGAATTACCAATATTTTCTGTTTCACAGTCTTCAGACATTACTCCTAAACCTTTAATATAAGCTAACTGTCTATCTAACTCCTTATATAATAATTCTTGACCATTTTTATTATTTTCTCCATTTATAATACTTTCTATTTTCAATGATCTATAACCATGACACTCAGATTTATAATTCAAATCTTGTGAAGAATAAATCATTGACTCAAAAAAAGAAACGCTTTCATGATAGCTATCTTTAAACAAATTTTTCTTATCATAAAAGAAACCAATCTGCTTTTCAGTTAATTGTTCAGGCAAAAATATTGTAGCAAAATATTTTTCATCTATCGTAACTGCAGAATTAAATACTACCGCAAAACCTAATTGATTAAAATATCTAGCATATACTTCATGTGATGCTAATTTTGGCACTTGAAAATCATACTCCCTAGCAAATTCATTAAAAGCATCACTATGTTCTCTATTATCTATGAATATTCCTTCTCCATCTTGTAACCCTTTATCCTCATAACCTTTTGGAGGAATCACCCATAATCTACTTTTTTCTATATTTTTTTGTTCCATTATTAAATCATCCTTCTATTTTATAAACATTGCATCTCCAAACGAGAAAAACCTATATTTTTCCATAACTGCTATTTGATAAGCTGATAATATATTTTCTTTTCCAGCTAAAGCTGATACTAACATAAGTAAAGTTGATTTTGGCAAATGAAAATTAGTTATTAACTGATCTATAGCTCTAAATTCATAACCAGGATAAATAAATATACTAGTCCAGCCACTACATTCTCTAAATTCATCATACTCATGTCTAATAGTTTCTAAAACTCTTGTGCTAGTTGTTCCAACTGCAATAATTTTTTTATTTTCCTTCTTTGTCTTATTTAATACATCTGCTGTTTTTTTACTCATACAATAATATTCACTATGCATCTTATGATCAACAATATTTTCCACACTAACTGGTCTAAATGTACCAAGTCCTACATGCAAAGTAACCTTGACAATATTTACACCTTTTTTTTCTATTCTATCTAACAGTTCCTCAGTAAAATGTAACCCAGCTGTTGGCGCAGCTGCACTTCCTATCTCTTTAGCATAAACTGTTTGATACCTTGTTTGATCTTCTAATTTCTTATGAATATATGGTGGAAGGGGCATAGTACCTAAACTATCTAATATCTCCAAAAATATTCCTTCATATAAAAAAGCAAAATGTCTAATACCCCCATCTTTTTCTAAAATACACTTAGCCTTTAATCTGCCATCACCAAAAGAAATTATTGTTCCAACATGTATTCTTCTTGCTGGTTTTACCAAACACTCCCAATCATCATTAACTATATTTTTTAATAATAATACTTCAATTACCGCTTTAGTTTCTTCCTTTTCTCCAATTAATCTTGCTGGTAATACTTTAGTATCATTTAAGACCAAAGTATCACCCTCTCCAAAATAATCTACAATATCATAAAACTTTTTATGCGTAAGTTCTCCTGTTTTACTATCAAGAACTAAAAGTTTTGATTCATCTCTTTTAAGAAGTGGTGTTTGTGCTATTAACTCATCAGGCAAATAATAATCAAAATCATCTACTTTCATCTTACTTATTTCCTTCCTATCTGAGTGGAATTTACCGTTGTCTTTTGCCCTATTTTAAAAACTTTATTAACTTCTTTATAAGCCTTATCAAAATCATCCATAGCAAAAGTTAACACATTTATAGAACTATTTAAAAGTGCATCACCTAACTCCAAATATTTCATCTGCTGATTTATACTATTTGAAACACTAAAATCTTGATAATTATGATGAGTATCTCTTTGTAATCTTTCTAAATATATATCCTGATTTTCCAAATATAATATTGCCAAATAAACATCATAATCAATATTCTCAAGTCTACAAACTAATTTTTGATATACATCTGTAAAATTATAATCTTTATAACCAAGTTGTGCATAAACCTCTTCTGTAAAAAAAGTTCTATCAAAAATTAAATCCATAGGAACATTGGCCATCTTCTCTAAATAATCTAGTTGGATTTGATACATATACTTGCTAAGTTCTTTACCACTCTCACTCTTATCTTTCTGTCCCGCTAACCGATAAAGATTTGACGATGGAATATTTTCTCTTAAATAATTAGTTAAAGTCGTCTTTCCTGTTCCTTGAGGTCCCTCTACAATAATCATTCTATTCTTAGTTTTTAACCTTTCCATTCTTACACCTCCTATAATAATTAACTTTTAGATATTCCTAACACCTCATAGGCCTTATCAGTCACTATTCTACCACGACTAGTTCTTTTTAACAATCCAGTCTGTAATAAATATGGTTCATATACATCCTCTATAGTTGTTACTTCTTCTCCAATAGAACTACTAATAGCCTCTATTCCCACAGGTCCACCATTAAACTTATTAATAATAGCTAAAAGTAACTCATGATCTGTACTATCTAGTCCCATATTATCTACTTTCAATCTATTTAATGCTTCATTTGTAATAGTAAGATCTATAACTCCATTTCCTTTAACTAAAGCAAAATCACGAACTCGTTTAAATAACCTATTAGCAATTCTTGGTGTTCCCCTACTTCTTTTAGCAAGTTCCAAAGAAGCTTCTTCACTTATCTCAACTGCTAAAACTCTAGCCGTTCTTTTTATAATATTTTTTAACTCTTCTACTGTATAATACTGTAATTTTGAAATAATACCAAAACGATCACGTAGTGGAGAAGACAAATCACCAGCTCTAGTAGTAGCTCCCACTAAAGTAAAAGGAGGTAGATCTATTTTTATATTTCTACTATTTCCCTCACTACCAACAATTATATCCAAAGAAAAATCTTCCATTGCTGGATAAAGAATTTCTTCAATATACCTAGGCATTCTATGTATCTCATCAATAAACAAAACATCTCCAGGCTCTAATGATGATAAAATAGCCGCTAAATCACCACTTTTTTCAATACTAGGACCACTAGCAGTCTTAATTGAAGTTCCAAGTTCATGAGCAATAATAAAAGCCAAAGTTGTCTTTCCTAAACCAGGAGGTCCATATAGTAACACATGATCCAAAGCCTCATCCCTAATTTTAGCAGCCTCTACAAAAACTTTAATATTCTCCTTAACCTCAGTCTGACCAACATACTCCTCAATTGTTTCTGGACGTATAGTATTATCTAAAGTATTATCATTTTCTAAATCATAATTTGTTAGTACACTCTCATTTTCCATTACTACCTCCTCCTCATCTTAATAAAAGTTTTAAAGCATCCTTAACTTGCTCCTCAATAGTCAAATTAGTATCCACCTTACTAAGAATAGGCTTAATTTCTTTTTCTTTATAACCTAAACCAAGCAAAACCTCCTTCAACTCTTCCTCTATCTCTACCTTTTCATCAGTTAACCCTGTCCCAATAAATTCCAATTTACCTTTTAAATCCAAAACTATTTGTCTCGCCAGCTTTTCACCAATCTTTGGGAATTTTTTTAAATACAAAATATTTTCTCTCTCAATAGCATCCATAATACCAGTAGTAGAACCGACTGCCAAAATAGGAAGAGCCATTTTACAGCCTAAACCTTTCACACTAATCAATTTCAAAAAAAGATTCTTTTCTTCTTCTGTTTTAAATCCATAAAGACAATTATCATCTTCCTTTATTTGTTGGTATATATATACTTTAGACTCTACTTCCATTTCAAAAGAATAAGGATTAGATACATAAACTAAATAACCTATTCCATTATTTTCTATGACAATAGAATTATTTTTTATATTTGTTATTATACCCTTTATATAATCATACACATAAATCAACTCCATCACTATAAATTATTATACAATGCGAACAGTTGTATGTCAAAAAAAAGAATAGTCATTTTCAACTATCTTTACTTTAACTTTCTCTTAATAAAATTAATTGCCTGCTCAAGTCTTTCTTTAATTCCTGGTACTAACCATGAAGCCATAAAAACAAATAGCCATATACAATTAAGATAATTCCCTACCAAAAAAGATTTAATTGCATAAATTAACAAAATAACAAATATTAACACTATAACTAATAAAAACAAAATATTAAGAATATTATTTTTATCATTCATATTATAGTAATTAATCTCCTTTTTCTTTAATAATTCATCTGCCTTCATAGAAAAATTTCTATATCTCTCTTCTATATCATCTAAATTCATTTTATCACTAGATTTATACTCTTCATCACGCATTATAATACTACCATATTCTGTTATAGAAACATCAATAGTTTTAAAATTTTCAAGTGGCAAAGATATAGAAAACTCATCTCCCAACATCTTAAGTAGTTTATTACGACACTTAAGAGAAATAAAGGTTGACTCATTAACATAAATTTTTAATTCTTTATTGATTTTATTCAATAACTCTTCTTTTTCCATTATTCACCTTTTTATTCTTGTTCTTCTGCTAAGTTATAATAAACATCTTGTACATCGTCCAAATCTTCTAATACTTCAACTAGTTTCATAACTTTATCTTGACCATCAGAATCTAGTGAAACTTCCATATTAGGAATATAAGTCAATTCACACTCTAAAAATTCTTTAACATCTGCTTGTTCTAAAGCTTCTCTAACAGAAGTAAAATTACTAGCATCTGTTGTAATCATATAAGTATTTTCAACCTTTTCAAAATCAAGTGCCCCAGCATCTATTGCTACCATCATCATAGTATCTTCATCATAATCACTAGGTATAACAATAGAACCCTGATGAGAAAACATATAACTTACAGAACCATCAGTACCTAAATTACCACCTGCTTTAGTAAATGCACTTCTCACTTGTGATGCAGTTCTATTACGGTTATCTGTTAAACAATCTACCATAAAAGCAACTCCACCATGACCATATCCTTCATAACGTACATTTTCATAATTAGCCCCATCACTAGAACCTGCAGCTTTATCAATTGCCTTTTGAATATTATCTTTAGGCATATTTTGTGCCTTTGCTTTATCTACTGCTAATCTTAAAGCTGCATTTTGACTTGGATCAGGACTTCCTCCCTTAGCAGCAACCATAATCTCTTTTGCTAACTTTTGAAAAACTTTCCCCCTAGCAGCATCAATTAAACCCTTCTTTCTATGAATTGTAGCCCACTTTGAATGTCTACTCATCTTTAATACCTCCTTACTTCAACTCTATAATAACATATATTTTTTTAATATAAAAGAAATTATGATATAATTATAAAACAGAAGGTGAAGAACAATGTATCTAAAAATAAAAAAGAAAAAAATCAAAATTTACGAATTAACAAATTTCTGGGACCGTTTAAAAGGACTTAAATTTGTTTTAGAGCCTATTGATTATGGATTGAAATTTCCTAAAAAAAAATTTACTACCACTATATTCTTATGTCAAAAAATCGATATTATTCTAACAACTAAAGATGAAAAAATTGTATATTTATATGAAAATATGTCCCCTGAAAAATACATTTTCCCAAAAAAAGAAGTCTATAATACCTATTTTTTACCACAAAAAACTGCCTGTAATTTCAAAATAGGTGATAAACTACCTATAATTCTTCCTAAAAATAAATAATTATATATTCACTAAAAAGCTTAATAATAGTCAAGATAAACTATATTAAGCCTTTTTATTTACTTTCATATAAACTTTATTATTTAATTGTCTTTTCTATTATCTCACCTTCTTACAATATTTAATTATCTCTTTTCTAAAATTAGACTTATCAACTACAGTATCTTTTATCATTTTATAAAAAATTCTAACATCTTCTAAAGTAAAAGTATCTCCCATAAATTTAAACAAAATATCTGTATTATCAATATTACTTCTAATTCTTTTATAACTAATTAACAAATTTATAAGATTTCTTTCGAGCAAAGCATCTTTTACTTTTATCTTATGAATATATAAAATATTATTATTTTCCTCTTTTTCTATTGTATTATAATTAAAAATCTGCTCTCCAAAAATAATAGTATCATTATTTTCTATTTCAAAATCAATTAACCTATAATCTTTCTTAAGTTTTTTATATTTTGAACATTAGTAACCGCTAAATAAATCACATCTACATTATCCTTATTATTTGTTGTAAAAACTTGCTCTAAATGAAATACATTAGATTCGATAAGTCTAGCTATATTATTACACACTTCCTTTTTACAGTACCTAAAATTATTTCTGGTATATTATTATCCTTATCTACTAAAACCCCTATTCTCCTAATATCATTTTTTATAATATTCTCATTCTTTTTACATTTACTTATATCTCCAAAATTGTCTTAACATTTTTATTTAATATAGAACTTGGAATTAGATGAAAAACAAATTTTTTACCATCCATCTCAATAGAATGTCTAGCATTATTACCACCAGAAAATCTTACTATATAATCACTTTCATTTGCTAAATAATCAATTACTTTGAACTTAGCCTCATCACCATAAAAAGCCCCCAAAACTACCTTTACCATCTGATTTAGCTTCTTTCCTAAAATTAGATTTTACTAATACTTTTTTATCATCAACATTAGTGATACTTCTAGCTAATTCAATTTCGGCATCTATACATAATAATATTTCTTAATAATTACTTGAATTTACTAATAACTCAACAAACTGTTCATTACTAATTCCTAAAACAGAACTTAAATCATTATCAGTTTTTTTCCTATTATATTCTACTATTCTTCCAAAATGACTAAGTAAAACAATACTACATCCCTCATTAAGTAAATAATTTATAGTTTTAAATTATTTTAACAATCCTGTTTCATTTCCAACATTTCCATTTACAACAGACACATTAAAATCACAACATAAAACAACCCTTTTATTTTTTTCATTAACATCATCTACAAAGTACACACTACACCTCCATTATAATAAATTTCAATTTTATCTAATAATAATTAAAAATATGCTTACAAATCGCCTTACATATAGTATATCGCACTATATGTATTGAATTGCCAATGTGTTTATAGTATTTTTACTATATTTATAAAATTATCTATAATACTACTTAATACATAAAACTTAACTATTGAAACAAAATAACCATTACTAGCAAAAGACTAATTACAATCAAACTAAAAAAAACGCTAACATTTAGCGGATTTCATTATATATATTCATTTGACATAATTTCAATATATCAATACTACAAAAGAATCAAAAATTTAAACTAATTCCTTAAAATAAATTGTTTTTTCAACTACACTTTTTACACTTGCTTCATTAAATGGCTTCCCTAACATATCTACAATCTGATAAGTAAAAGCCTTATCAATAGTATCTTTTGATGAATCTCCAGAAATAATAGATACAGGGATTACTGTTAATAGATTATTATCTTGCATATAATCCAAAACCGCAAAACCATCTACTTTAGGCATATTTAAATCTAAAAGAATAGCCACTATATTTTCATTATCCCTATTAGCCGAAATAATATCTAAAGCCTCTTGACCATCTTTAGCTGTACCAACCTCATATTCACTACTAAAAATTTTCTTAACAAAATTTCTAACAATAGTTGAATCATCAACTACTAAAATTGTTTTCTTATCATAAACTTCTCCCTTAGTAGACATAACTTCTTGACTAAAAGTATTCAAAGAAACATTACTACTATTTTCTGTTGAACCATCACCATTCAAATATTCTCTAATAATACCTAAAACCCTATCATTTTCCTTAACTAACTCATCAAAATGTTCACTAATATAATAAATATCTCCAGCATTACTTTTCATCTCATGATCATTAGCAATCTCTTCAAGCTTTTTAAACCCAAAATACTTAGCATCACTTTTTAAAGAATGAACATATATAGCATAATTACCCAAATATTTTGAATTTTTATATTCTTCTAGCTTATTCAATTTATCTTTTGAACTAACTAAAAACTCTCCTAAAGTATCATTATATGTCTTAATATCCCCAAATAATTCTAAACTCTGTTTTACATCTATCCCATTATCAATCAAAAAATCTATATTTTTCATATTCAAACCTCGACAATCTATTATATCTTTAATTAGATTATAGTATAATTTTTTATATTTGTCCAATCTATTTTTTAAGGTTTTTATTATATACTATTTTTTTAAACTTCGATAATCTCTTATTATAAAGAACAGGATATGGATCATCATAATTTTTTAAATCAGTAACGCCTAAAGAACCTAAATCATTATTTCTAATAAATTTTTCTGCTAAAAACATCATATCATCATGCCAACTATAATCAGAATATATATCATCGTATCTCTCATGATAACCATCACAAAGTGCTACCGCAAAATTTATTTTTCTATCAGCTGCAGCCTCAATAATAGTCTTTGTAGCAAAACATGGCATAAATCCATAAATAAGTTTAGCATTTGCTATATTTGTCTTTCTAAAAAAAGTTTTCTTTTTCAAAATCAAATTAGGTATATCAGTTTTTGTTTGAAATAACAAAGGATCATAAACTGTTACTGTCCCTTTATTTTGTCCTAATGCTATTCTTTTAGCAATACCACTTATTGTTCTACCTCCTCCTACTTCGATAATATCTTGATCTAAATCAAAATTTTGTCTTAAAAAATCTATAAATCCATTATAAATATTTTTACTATCATCAAGTAAATCCAAGTCATCATAAATTTGTCTTAAAATATCAGGTACAAAACATGAGTTCATCCCCCATAAACAATTTTTTAAAATAAAATTTGCTTCATATTCTGAATAATACTTGCTATTTGCAACTACAAATTCTAAAACTCTTTGTTTTATTTCCTCACGAGATATATCTTTTTTTATCATATTGTCCTTTCCCTAACATATGTAATATTAATTTATAATAAAGGTTACATATCAATTCTATAATTATGCTATATATCCTATATAATTACATATTTTTTATAAAATATTATTAGTTATTTTACATAGCTATTTTATTTTCACCAAAACTGGATAATGATCACTAATTAATAAATCTTTTACTATTTTAACATCCAACAAAGTAAAATCTTTTGAATAAAAAACGTGATCAATTGCTCTTTTATATTTTGATTGTTTTAAAGTCTTATCACTTGTCTCAACATGATAAATACCCAATCCTTCTAATTTATCGATAAAATCTAAAAAAATTTTTTTGTTATTTTTTAAATTAAAATCCCCAGTAATAATCATCGGGTTTTCCTCTTTACTTATTAACTTTAACAAAAAATTTAATTGTCTTTTCTTAGTAATATCATATTTATAATCTAAATGAGTATTTAAAACTGTAATTTTCCTACCATCATCTTCTTGTATAACAACTTTAGTCACTATTCTCTTTAACAATGAAGGTAAAAATGGTAAATGATATGTTTTATGAAACAATACTCTTTTTTGTGTTAAAACAGGTGTTTTCTCATTTATTCTTTTCATTATTCCAAGTTTATACCGATAAGTACCATACAATCTATATGATGTATCTTTTAACAATTTTAACAAATCATTTTCACATGGAATAAACACTTCTTGAAGATTTAAAAGATCAATAGCATAGTCTTCTAAATACTTCTTTATTTGAACTGCCTTTTCTTGTTGATAACTTTTTCCATTATTTTGAATATTAAAGGTACTAATTGTTAACATAGCATCTCCACTTCCTAATTATTCTTTATAATCAAAATAAAAATCTAAAATTCTTACCTGATCTTGCTCTTTAGCGCCTAATTCTCTCAATTTATCATCAATACCCATACGACGTAACTTTTTTGCAAAACGATAAATTGCTTCATCACTAGTAAACTTAGTCATCTTAAAAATTCTCTCTACTTCTTTACCAGAAATAACCCAAACATCATCTTCCTTTGTAATTGTAAAAGGCTCTTCCTTCTTAAATTTATACAGGATATGACTTTCTATCTGATTTTCATCATACAAAGGATTAGATGGAATTTCATCTAATAAATCTGCTAAACGATTAACAACAGCATCTAACCCCTGATTAGTCGCTGCACTAACTTCATAAATTTCACAAGCAACCTTTTTTTTAAACTCCTCTAAATTTTCCTTAGCACCTAAAATA
Organism: uncultured Mycoplasmatota bacterium; assembly: GCA_948466315.1. Lineage (GTDB taxonomy): Bacteria > Bacillota_I > Bacilli_A > RF39 > UBA660 > CAOJZZ01. The sequence goes on from CAOJZZ010000016.1 coordinate 16,525, forward strand.
TCCATCTTATTAGCAATAATTATTTGAGGTTTCTTTATAAGCTTCTCATTAAACTCTTGCAATTCTTTATTTATTAGCAAATAATCATCATAAGGATCACGTAACTCACTACCTGACATATCAATAACATGAGCAATTACTCTAGTCCTTTCAATATGCCGCAAAAATTTATCACCTAAACCTTCACCTTTACTAGCTCCTTCTATTAAACCTGGCAAATCCGCTACTACATAACTTCTATTCTCACTAGCTCTAACTACCCCTAGATTAGGATTTAAAGTAGTAAAATGATAGGCCGCAATTTTAGGTTTAGATTTAGAAATCATCGAAATAATCGTACTCTTTCCTACGCTTGGAAGCCCAACCAAACCTACATCAGCAAGCATTTTTACTTCTACCTTTACCTTTTTCCTCTCTCCATCTTCTCCATTTTCAGAATAATCAGGAGCAGTATTTGTTTGGGTCTTAAAAGCAGTATTTCCCCGACCTCCACGACCTCCCTTAGCAATAATAGCTTCTTGCTCCTTCTTAGATAAATCTGCAATAACTAATCCTGTATCCAAATCTGTAATTACTGTACCTTGTGGTACTTTTACAACTAATGAATCCGCTCCTTTTCCATGTTGGTTTTTACCACGACCATTTTCTCCTTTTTGACCTTTTATAATTTTTTGATAGCGTAAATCTAATAAAGTATGTAACCCTGTATCAACTTTAAATATAATGTCGCCCCCATGGCCACCATTCCCACCATATGGTCCTCCCATAGAAATATACTTTTCTCGACGAAAAGCAGTACAACCATCGCCGCCCTTTCCTGCTTCCACTACAATTTCAACTTCATCTACAAACATTATATATCCCCTTTCAAAGTTATTATATTATAACAAAGAATATTTTAACTGTCTAGACTACAAAATACCTTAACTAACAATCTTAAAGAATCATAATATTATCTTTATAAAGACTATAAAATACTCATTTAGTACAATAAAAAAGAGCAATATAAATCACTCCTATAATAACTTACCATACTATTTTTGTTCTTCTACTGGATAAACTGAAACCTGCTTTTTGTCTCTTCCTAAGCGTTCAAATCTAACAATTCCATCAACTGTTGTATATAAAGAATCATCATTTCCACGGCGAACATTAATACCTGGATAAATTTTGGTTCCACGTTGACGGTATAAAATTGAACCAGCTGTTACAAATTCACCATCTGCAGCCTTAGCACCTAATCTACGACCAGCAGAATCACGACCATTTGATGTTGATCCTTGTCCTTTATGGTGAGCAAATAACTGGATATTTAACTTTAAAAATTCCATAATTCTCCTCCTTATTTTACTTCAATGTTTGCTGGATAGTTTATCTCCAACTCTTTTAAAAGACTAACCATATTTTTGATTAGTATTTGTGTTGTTTTATCTGTACTTTTAATCGTAATATATAACCCCTCTTTACTAATCATATAACTCAAATTATCTTTATCTAAAGCTAAAATGCCATTAACTGTAGTAGTAACTATACTACTTGCCGCACTACAAACAATATCTTTCCCATAGTCATCATACATAGCATGACCTAAAATATCTATTTTTTTATATTTGGCATTTTCTTTAGTAATTCTAACATTAATCATTATTTACTAATTTTAGTAATTTTAATTTTTGTGTATGGTTGTCTATGACCTTGTGTTTTACGGTTAGATCTATCTTTACTCTTGTATTTAAAAACTTTAATTTTCTTTTGTTTTCCATTTTTTACTACTTCACCTTCAACGGTAACATTAGTAAGATAAGGATTTCCGATTTTACCATCAAGTGCCAAAACTTGATTAAAGCTAACTACATCACCTGGTTCTGCATCTAATTTTTCTGCAAAAATCTCTGAACCTTCTGTAACATAATACTGCTTTCCACCAACTTTAATTACAGCATTCATATATATACCTCCTTCATTTTTAACTAAGACTCGCTCTTAAGGTACAAAAATTTGTTTTTACCTTTTCAATGCGGTTTGAGCATGAGGCGTCAAACATTTAGATTGTAACATATTCAATTACTTATGTCAACGACTTATCACCTGTTAATAACACAAAGATAATATGAATATAAAAAGAAAAAGCGGATAAATACATATATTTTATAATGTAAAAATCCTAAAAGCATAACAATTAATAACTACATTAACACTAAAAAATTAATAAGCAACAATCCTCTCTTTTAACACCATCTAACTTCTATTAAACAAAGTCTCAGTCTATCAATCATATATTGATATTAAAAAAACTATTTTTTCTTTGGAAATATAAAATATACTTTATTAGAAGCATTAATTTGTTCCACTGAAAATCTCTTATTATTATATCCTTTACCAACAGCATTACTCTTATTAGGATCATTAACTAAAATTTTACCATTAGCTGTAATTCCTCTCAAAACTATTAAATGACCATTTTGTGTAAAAAGACCTGGTCCTTGTGAAGACATTACTGGTTGATTATTTTTTAAAGCTTGCACCATTCTACTTGTCGAAGTAGTCTGTTCAACTTTACCTAAATTATAATGAGTAGCTGCAGCTTGTGGTAACGACCAAGACATTCCTGAATTATAAACATAATATTTCCTAGACCAATTACCAACAAACTCTCGAGGAGTAATTCTTTTTCCTGTTAAATAAGATACTATCATAGAACAAGAAGTAAAACCACATCCAGATGATGCTACTGTCCTATCTGTACCAGGCATTAAACTAACATCAGAATAATCTACTTGATAATAATTTGGTATCGGCATTCCACTGTTTTTATTAACACTCGAATCATTATTTTTATTCTGATTATTATTAACAACTCCATTTTTATTAGACGAATTCTTTTTTTCTCCTTGATTTTTACTAGTATTTGCTTTAGTATTCTGACTTTTCTTTGTAGTTTGACTCTTCTTAGCCTTTGTTTTACTACTCTGACTCTTTTTTGTAGTTTGACTCTTATTAGTACTTATCTTACTATTTTGTTTCTTTTTCGTAGTTTGATCCTTAACTATATTATTACTTAAATTATTTTCTAAAACATTAACAGTTGCTGTTGATATACTAGAAGATAATTGAGCTGTAATTATAGCAGTTCCCATACCCTTAGCTACCACTACACCATTTTGGTCAATATCAACAATAGCCCTATTACTACTTTGATATTTCACTATATCAAAAGAACCACTCTCTGCTGTTGTCTCTACTTTAAAAGTAAAGCTTTCTCCCACTTTCATAGTCTTAGTAGATGGCAAAAGAGTAATCATCACCTCATCACTTAACAATAAAGGACTAACCATATCATCTTCAATTGAACTATTAGCAACTTCTAAATAATCAGAAGAACCATATATATTATCATCAACCACCTGTACCTGATTATCATTAATAGTAGTAGATGCGCTAACATCTTTTGATTCTGTATCAGAATCAATCAAATCATTTGAAACTACTAAATCATTAGAATCTAAATCACCATAAATAACTTCTCCACTAATACTACTACTATCCAAAACTGAACTATTATTCCCATTATTAGAATTACTACTTATTTCTTCTTTTATTTGTGATTTATTCTTATCACCCAATTTCACCATACTTGTTTCGTCATTCGCTAAAAAAAGACCAAAAATTATCAAAAAAAGTCCTCCTAGAAAAAGCAAAACAATATCTCTTTTCTCTACCTCTTTAAAAAACATAATAAATCTCCTTCAATTTAGCGCCTATTATAACAAAAAAGGTATAAAAAAAACAACAAAAATTAACTAAATATAGCCAAAATAACAATTTAGTAAACAAAATCAGCTAAATTTTCATATAAAAAAGTTCTTATTAACAAAAAAAAGATTAATTATTATTAATCAACAACCTAAATATAAATCCAAGCTACAACAACAGCTATTTTTTCTTTGGAAATATAAAATACATTCTATTAGCAGCATTAATCTCCTGTACAGTAAAGGCCCGATTATTATATCCTCTATCAACAGCATTACCTTTATTAGGATCATTAACTAAAATCTTACCATTAGAAGTTACACCTCTTAAAACTATTAAATGTCCACCTGATGTAAACAATCCAGAACTCTGAGAAGACATTACTGGTTGATTATTTTTAAGAGCTTGAACCATTCTATCAGGTGACAAACTTTGTTCAACTGTACCAAGATTATAATGTGTTGCTGCAGCTTGTGGTAACTCCCAAGACATTCCTGCACTATAAACATAATACTTTCTTGACCAACCGCCTACAAACTCACGTGGCGTTATCTTTTTATCAAGTAAATATGAAACAATCATGGAACAAGAAGTAAAACCACAACCAGATGATGCAACATTTCTATCTGTACCAGGCATTAAACTAACATCAGCATAATCTCCCTGATAATAAATAGGTATTGGCATTCCCCCTTTTAAATAAGTAGCCTTTTTCAAACTTCCACTACTACTCTTTTTATCCTTACCCTTTTTATAATCCTCTGGACTAGTTAGAATATCTTTTGCTTTTTTATCATTAACACTATAATACTTTGTCTTAGTAGCAGCAATAATTTTATTTACATCATCACTAGCATTCCAACAAGCAGTAATTTCAATTTGTTCAGGTAACATCCTCAAAACAACATTCACAAAAACTGGCACAATAAAAATAATTACCGCAGCTATAAACTTATTCATTAACCTCTTCATATCCTTTTTATCATCTGGATTTACAACCATTTTTGTAAGCTGTGCCACAACCATAAGAATTAAAATAATAGGTGCTGCTAATTGTATAAAAATAAACGACTTTTTTATAACCCCCATTATTCTAGCAAGTCCATAATCGTTACAGCAAGAAGTTATATTACCAGCACAATCTAATATATTTATAAACCTCATATATTTATCCTTCCTATTTTATTACAAAACGAAATGAATCTTCTGTAAAATAACTATCATAATCATATTCATTATAAATATTAAAAAATTTATACACTTCTAAATGATTCTTATTAACATAATAACTATTAGCCTCCATAAAATCCTCAAAATTACACTGTTTAATAAAACAATCAAAATCACACTCATTCTTAGATAATATTTTTTTATCTACCATATCTGTATAATAATTTAAAAATTTATTGATTAAAAAATAGTTCAAATCATCCTTATCAACATTAAATTTATTCAATATTTCCTCTGTACTCATGACATCTAATTTACCCAAATCAATTATATACGATTTATAATTCAAATAAGTATTACCTAAAACCTCACTTTTTAAGGTAATAAGTAAAGACAAAATATCCTCCGATACACTATATTTATAAGAAAACTTATTTCCTTTCTCCAAAACATAGAATTCATATAACTCTATTATTTCAGAATTTACTTTTTTTATATTCTCATTTTCAATATTAATAACAGGAATTTTTGTATCATCTTTTTCTGATTTTATTGGATATACAATATCATAACCACTTTCTTTTATTATTTTTTTATAATCATAAACTTTTTCCTTCTTTAATAATGAAGATATTACAAAAACTACTAATACAAAAACTACTAGCAAACTAACTATAAATATAATTTTTTTATTTAGCCAACTTTTTCTTTCTTTCATAAAATTCCTCACTGTTAACTACTATCTACAATTATTCTATCATAACTAAATTAATAAGTAAATTTATTTAATTAATACTAATTAAACATAGCTTTAATCTACTATCTCTTATTTTAAATATTTAATTTATAAAACTAAAAAACCTAAATTTATGTTCCAAACAATTTATTAAATAAAAAAAAGTAATTATACCCTTACTTTATAATATACTAAATAATTATTTAAACTTACTTTTTATACTCCTTAGTTTTCTTATTCACAATATCTACTACTTTATCATACTCTTCTTGATCAACTATACTATTTCTTAATAAACATTTTAAGAAAGCTTTATTTGAAATACTTTGTTCTTCTATTAAATCTAAATTTCTTTGAATCTTATTCTTAGAAACTATAACACCATCTATATTATAAGTTAATTTCGTTTTCGAATATGGTTCTAAATAACTTAAATACTCTTGTTTAGTTCTATATTCTCCTTCCACTTCACTATCAATATATTTTGTTCTATCAAACATATACTTATCTATCTCATCATCTAAAACAACAAAACTATTTCTAGCTAATACCTCTGATAAATCCTCATATGAATCTAAAGTGTATCCTAACCTTCTTAGTATAAGCACTCTTTTTAATTTTTCATCTTTTTCATTTAATAAATCCAACGAACTATTAAAAAATTTCTCAAAGCCTAATTCCAATCCTTGATCTATTTTCTCCTCTAAACCAAAAACCCCTAAAAAATCAAGTGAAGAAGTGTTTCTTAAAGAACCTAAAAAATTATAATTATCAATAATTCCTACATTCTTTTCTATCAAACAACAATCCCCTTGTAAAATACCAGCATTTCTCATTTGTTCCTTTGACAAAAATCTATCTAAATATGAAACATTATTTACAAAATTAGAATATTCTTCACTATTAACATCAAATAACCCTATATATTTATCTAATTTACTTTCATCCAAATAACCACTATCAATATACTTTCTAATACTTACTACTCTTTCATAATTTGTTTTACTTAAAATTTCTACTAAAGTATTAGTATCTGTAATATTAAAAATTACTAACTTTTCTAATAATTCCTTTAATTTTTCTACTTTTTTAAATCTAACCAAATCTTTCCCTGTCAAAGATATACCATATTTATTAAACAACTCTACACACCACTCTGGTATATCGCCAGATAATTGATAATATTCTTGTTCTATTCCTTGTTGAATTACTATATTACCTCTATAAATATCCTCTAAAACTGCCCTTCTTATACTTGAATCACTTATCCTAGTTATAACTCCATTTATGTATGTAATTTCTCTATCTTCCTTACAATTTCTAATCCAATCTTCTAATAAGTTATAATTCCTTATTTCTTGTTTTAAAAAAGCCTTCTCTTTATCCTCATAATATTCTATATTATCATTATAATTATTAATAAAACTTATTGCCTTTTTCAGTCTCTCTGTATAATACCATTCCTCATATTTTAAAGAATATTTTTCTAAAGCCTTATCTAAATAAGAATTAGTCCCACGCATTGTCTTATTTAATTTATGATAAATTCCATTAGTAACATTAACATCCAACATTCTTTTAATATCAAAAACTGCCTTCATCCCATAAAGTAACTCATTAGGACATTTTCTACATAACTCTAAAAGCTCCATCATATCTACATCTTTATAATTTTTACCTTTAAAAAAGCCATCTAAATAATACAAATTACCTCTAGCACCACTAGATATATCCATAAACTGTTTGATACTAGATCGATATTTATTTTTTTCCAAAAAATCAACCAAATCTTTATAATCAAAATCAGAAATCATTTCTTCAAGAGTCTCTATTATTATTTTCATCCCACGAGTAGTAGTCTCCAAGAAAATACTACTATTAGCCGATATACCTTGTGATATTTCTGTTACCGATAAAGAAAAATTTTTACTCAAAATAAATGCTATTAAAAAGTCACATAAATCAACTCTAACAATCCCCTCTAAGTCTTGAAGATTATTATTACAAATAAATCTATTTATAAATGTTTTTTCAGGTCTTATGGAAATCAATTGCTTATTCATAAGCTCTTTATTTTCTGCTATTTTTTGTCTTGTCTCTTCACTAATCATTTTTCATCACCATTCTCTTGGTATACTAATTTTATTTTAATTTTTATTATAAAAACATTTAAAAAAATAAGCTTTTCGAAAAATAACTATATCGTTTATCTTATTTCTTTAAATAAGTTACTATCGATTGATAATCAACATCACCGACAACCATTCTTTCTGTTAATACCCACAATGGAATATAATCTTCTTTAATATTATTATCATAAAGACTTCTTTTCACTTTATTTTTAGAAATAATAATATTGCCTAAGCGATAAGTTCTTTTAGTATTATTTAAACTCTCTAATTGTCCTAAACTGATTGAAACATCACTTACTTGATCTTTTCTGCTAACTGCATTATAAACATACTCATCAACTGTCTCATCTGGTACAATAAAATTCTTAGAAGATAAAATACTTTCTAATTGTTTTTTATCAGTAACTTCTATTCCTAACTCTCTTAAAACATCAATTCTCTTCCAATTATTTATATCATAATTTAATAAATTTAAATTTTCTTCTAAACTAGACTCATACCCCAATTCTAAAATTCTATCAATTAATATTTCTAAATTATCTTTTCCTAAAAATTCATAATTTACATCATCCCTCATCAAAGAAGTAAAATCATATTCCACTAAAACCTCTACATTTCTTTTAAAAATAGTAGGGTCCATTAAAAGTATATCCTGACTATTCGAAAAGGAATATGGACTTATTCTTTTTTCGTTTATCATCCTAATATTTTCTTGTAACATAGTCCTATCTTTACTATCAACTAAAAATAAATCTTTATGGTCTCTTATAAAATCAATTGTTATTATTCCATTTGTTTTCAAAGCATATAACTCTTCCACAGAATTTATATCTGTTCTATGAAAAATATCCAAAATATCTTTACTTTCAATAAATCGAAATTCTCTCAATACTTCCAAAACTCTACTAACATTCTCATAAGGCCTCTCCATGATTATCTTTAGTTCATCACCTGATACTACTATACCAAATTTTTGTAATAATAAATGATATTTTACAAAATCATTATCTAACTCTTGATACTCTTTGAAAACTTCTTCTTGATATACTAAATTATGTTGATAAATAAGTTTTAATATCTCTAAACGCAACTCTTCATCTGTTACACCAGAAATCATAGTAGTATAATCATCAATAATTTTCTTTCTAAAACCACTCTCAAAATTAATCTTTAAATTCTTATAAAACTTTTCTTGTTTTTTCTTACTTTTATTCCATTGTCTTTCTTTTTCTAAAACGTTGTTACTATAATCCCTAATAACTCTAAAACATTTTTTTATTAATTTAAGATCAAAATTTTTTTCTAAAAAATGTTCAAAAATAAACTTTTGTTCTTTCTCAGTAAATTTATAACCTTTCTCCGATTTATTATGTTTTTCCATACTCATATTAAAACCCATTATACCATAATTTATATCTTTAAGATTAGTAACAAAGGCAATACCCATTTCTGATATTTCACTATCAACATTTTTTAAATAATATCCTTCGTCAGCATTTTCTAATTCAACTTCTTCATTCATACTAATAATAAAAGCCACTGTAGCCTTATTATAAGTAACACCAAGCATTCCTTCCAAATTATATAAATCATTATCATTAACAAAATCTAATACAAATTTTTCTTCTTCACTTAAAACAAACTTTGATTTTTGTATTTTTTTCAACTCTTGGTCTATTCTTTTTAAAACCTCTGATTTAGTCATGATTTTTTCACCTTACTTATACCCTTTTCTTTCCTAGCAGAACCTAATTTTCTATACAATTCATCTTCATACTCCTGTTGTAACCCCATAAATTCACTATTACTCAAATTTGCTTTAATCTGAGCAGCCTCTCTTTTATAATCAAGAATTTTATTTTTTAAATTATTCATATAACCATTATCACAAGAATCCACTTTTTTAATAAATGCCGTAATTAAAGCATAGGTATTTTCATCCACTCTATCAAAAACAACTCTAGTATTAGCAGAAATATCTCTTACTTCACAAAAACCCAACACATCTGGATTAGAATTAAATCTTTTAACATCTCTAAAAGTACCATTTTTAATAGAATCAAACAATCCTAAAAAACTAGAATAACATTCACTAGGAATACGCTTCAACTCTTCTAATACTCTAATATTACCACCTGACCTAGTTGCAAAAACAAAACGATTTTTCACAACTTGTTCTTCTTTTTTATCATCTTTAGAATTAGCTATACTAGTAAGTAAATCTATTTTCTTTTGTTCTAATAATATCTCATCCTTAAATTCTTTCATATCCTCTGAAGAAATATTTTCATTCTCCGCTACCAATAATTCTTTTATTTCTTTAATATTTTTTAATGATTCAAGTTTTAAACGCAATATAATTTCTTTATATCGATAATGACTCTTACTAGGTAAACAAGATGCTAGCTTTTCCTCCAAATCATCTTCCAAAATACGAGAAATTTCTGTTAAATAATAATGAATTTCATCCTCAAAACTTGTATCCAATTTTTTTGAGGGCTTATTATAAGAATTATCTCTAAAATCAACATCCTCTTCTGAAGTTTTATCTTTTTCTATATCATCTGATAAGTTATTTGCTTTTTTCCAAACATTTTTTAACTCTTTTATCTTACTTTTCATCATCTTAGTTGCTTTTACATTATCCCCTATAACCTCTAATAACTCTTGTTCTGTTAAATCAGTCAAATCAACTATTTTAATATCCATGATAATCACTCCCCAATTAAGTGGTCCTATTATAACATATTATCAATATCTTTGTAAAATACTTTTTCTACTAAAAAAGAGAAAATTTAAACTTCTCTCATTATCTTTTTATTAATGATAAAACACTTACTTATTAATAAAAGAGCCTAATTCTTCTAACTCTTCTACCATATATTTTCCATCCTGATCATAAAAACAACAATAAGCCTTTCTTCCTGCAATGCTAGTTATAACTTGATAATCATCATCTAAAACCTTTAATGCCACCCCATTTTCTAAAGCATACACTAACATATTTTCACCAACTAAATCTTCTTTTAATTCCAAATCCTTTTCTGAATTTTTCTCATAATGTGGACAAATAACAATATCTAAAAAATTAAGACCTGAAACAAAAGAGAAAGAATCTTTTTCATCACGCAACTTTAAAGCATCAGAATACCCACTATAACAAGCCATAATAGCACCAGCTGACATACCAGCAACCACAACCCCTTTTTCAATTGCCTCCTTCAATAAAGAATCAATACCATATTCTTTTAAATCATTAACAAGCTTAATTGTATCGCCACCACAAAAATAAATAATATCAGCCATTTTAATTTTATTTTTAACGATATCTGGATTATTCAAAATATTTTTCTTTTTTAAATAACTACAAGTACATCCTAACTCTTGATAAATTTTTTTCATAGTATCATAATAAGAATCAGAAAAATTACTAGCTAATCCAACAAATAAAAAATTAGGATTATCTTTTTGTGTCATTTTAACAACTTCTAAATCTATAAGACCTGTCTCATAATTTGTTCTACCTCTACCAACATCTCCTCCACCAATCAACATAAATTTTCCCATACAAAATACCTCTCTTCCAACAAATTATCCTTCTAAAATATCCTCTACCTCATATCCTAAATTACAAATAATCTTTTTTAAAGTATCATTTAAAATATCCTCTTTAAGTACAATAACTACTTCCTTCTTATTTAAGTCAACACTTACTTTAGAAACTTCATCTAACCTTTTTAATTCATTAATAACCTTATTCTTACAATGTTCACACTTCATCCCTAAAACCTTTAAAACCATTCTTTTCTTCTTACTAATAAACAAAAAACTTCCCTCCTTTAAAAGTTACATAAAAAATCTACTATTTAATATTAACTATTAATAATTACTACTTTTTTATTATAACACCTCAATAGATAAATACTAATAAATTATTAAACTATTATAATAATAAATAATTACATATGAAGTTTAGAATCAAAATTACCTATTGTAACACACAAAGAAATTAAAATAATATTAATATTATTTTGAAAATCACTTAATTGAATTTCTGTATTTCCAAGATTATACCAATTATTTTCTTTTTTTTCAGCAGCAATTACCGCAACAAGCGAATCATTACTATCTACAATAATATTTTCTGTTGCACTAATATCACCTTCTACTTAATAACTAACTCCACCTATTATTTCATAATTATATTGCATCTGATACTTTAAACGTATAAAATAAGGTTGAATCTTTATTGGTCTTACAACATAGCAAAGTCTAAAAACTAGTAACCTTTTTATAATCTCTGCAACTACTTTACCATTATTTGAATAAACAATATATTTATTTCTCAACAGTCCAGTCTTAGAAACATTATAAAGTAAATTATTACTTTTAGTATCAATAATAAAATATTTCTCAATAATCATATTATTAGTCGGTCTTATTATTTTAAAATTATCAATATTACCAATATCTTTAAAATCAAAAACATTTAATTCATGTTTTTTTATTAATCTATCATCATAATTAATATAATACAACATATAAAAAAATATTATTAATTCAATAACCAATATTGGTGTAAAGCTATAAACCATATTAGCAAATGAAAAATCATTTAATATATATATTATTATAGTCCAAAGTAAAGGTAAAACTAATAAGTATTTAGCTAAATCTTTAATTATTAAATTACCAACTACTACATTATTATCTAATAAGATATTATATTTTTTAAGACTTTTACAATAATTTATTTTATTATCTTTTTTATTATCACGTTCATATTGAATAAAAAACATAACTAATAAAAACAATATTAAAACAGATATAATTAGCCCTACAATATAAAGATTATTATATTCATGATAATAAAACATTCCTAATATTCCCAACAACATATCAAAAATCATAATCATAACTACAGCAACAAAAACTGGTACCATTGTACTATTAGGAACTTTCGCAATATCATTCGAGGTCTTTTTATAAACACTTTTAACCTGCCAATTAAATTCTTTTATATAAATATCATAAAAATTATTAATTACCAAATCATTATCATCATAAGTAAAACATTTATAACTCTCGGGAACCAAATCGTCATATCGTTCATTACTCTTAAAAACGCCAAACTCCATATATACAATGTCTTTTCCATTATATTTATCCACCATCTTAGAAACTAATTTTGCTGAGTATTTCTTAGGTCTTTTTAATAAACTATATAATAAACCAAGTCCAACAACAAAAAATATAAGTGCAAAGATAAAGGCAATACCAACATGAACTAATGCCTCCACAAACTTGCTAATATAAATCAAGTACTTTTTATAAATTATTATAACTTTTTTCA
>CAOJZZ010000017.1 GCA_948466315.1 uncultured Mycoplasmatota bacterium
TTATAAAATTTTTTATATAAAAAATTTATAATTAATAATAAAAATAATTATTTATATAATATAGAGGTTATAATTTGAACGAAAAATATATAACAGTATCTCAACTTACTAAATATATTAAATATAAAATTGATAATGATATTAATCTAAACGAAGTTTTTTTAAAAGGAGAAATTTCTAACTTTAAAGCACATAGTAGAGGCCATTATTATTTCACTTTAAAAGATGAAGGGAGTAGAATAAGCGCTATTATGTTTGCCTCAAGTGTCAAAAAAATAAAATTTCTACCTCAAGATGGAATGAAAGTATTAATATCGGGTAAAATAAGTGTTTTCGAAGCTAACGGGGCTTACCAAATTTATGTAAATGATATGTTAGAAGATGGAGTAGGAAACTTATATATAGCCTATGAACAATTAAAGAAAAAACTAGAAGCTGAAGGCTTATTTGATTTGACTATCAAAAAAACTATTAAAAAAATTCCTAAAAGAGTAGGAGTCATAACCGCCCCAACAGGAGCCGCCATAAAAGATATTATCTCCACTATTAAAAGAAGATGGCCTCTAACAGAAATAATCCTCTTTCCTTCTCTTGTTCAAGGAGAAGAAGCTGCAAGTGATATTGTAAAACAAATTAAACGAAGCGAAAATTACCAATTAGATACTTTAATTGTGGGACGTGGGGGAGGTAGTATCGAAGATTTATGGCCCTTCAATGAAGAAATAGTCGCAAGAGCCATTTATGAATGCAAAACACCTATAATTAGTGCTGTCGGACATGAAGTAGACTTTACGATTGCAGATTTTGTTGCTGATTTACGAGCCCCAACACCAACAGGAGCAGCCGAATTAGCCGTTCCCTCTATAAATGATATAAATACTTATCTTTACCAATTACAAATTAGATTAAACAAAGTTATGCAACATAAATTAATAAATATACGCCAACATTTAAATGAAATAACTAGTCGCTATATTTTTAAAAATCCCATATCAATATATCAAACAAAAGAAATGGCTTTTGACAATTTACTAGATAGATTAAAATACAGTAGTAAAAATTTAATTTCTATCAAAGAAAAACAATTTTTACAACTTAAAAACTCATATATTTTACAAAAACCATATCAATTAATCGATAATAAAGCTAATAAATATCTCCAATTAATCTCTAAATTAGAAACTCTAAGTCCATTACTTACAATAAAACGTGGATATACAATTACTAAAATTAAAGATAAAGTAATAACTAGTAGTAAACAAATTAAAACTAATGATATGTTAGAAATTGAGTTTTCAGATGGATCAATAAACGCCAAAGTCATATAGGAGGAAAAATGAAAAAAGAAGAATTAAGTTTTGAAGAAAATTTAGAAAAATTAGAAACAATTGTTAAAAAATTAGAAAGTGGAGAAGTACCACTAGATAAAGCCATCTCCGAATTTAATGAAGCAATGAATTTAGCTAAAATATGTGATGAAAAACTAAAGACAGCTGAAGAAGCTATTACCAAATTAGTTAATGAAGATGGAAAAGAGCAGCCATTTAAAATTGAAGAGTAAAATTTATTAATGCTTTTATTTCTATCATAATAAGTTTATCATCTTAATATCTTGTACTAGTTGATTTATTGATAGATTTTTTAAAAAATACAGAATTTTTATTTAATAAAATAAGCAAATCTACCAATATTTCAAAAAGCTCAAACAATAGCATTTCAAAAAAATAGTCATTTCATTTGACTATTTTTAATTTTTATGTTATAATATGAAACAATTAAAAGGGGGAATTGTAAATGGAAGAAATTAATTTAAAAGAAGTGTGGTACTATTTTAAAACGAAATGGGTATGGATAGCACTAACTTGTATTTTAATCATGTTAATTGGTAATATTTATGCTGTATTCTTTCGTACACCAATGTACAAAAGTAGTACAACTATTGTCCTAGTAAGCGAAAATAAGGAAAACTACAGTCAAAGTGATTTATTATTAAACAAGAATCTAGTTTCTACATATAGTGAAATAATAAAAAGTAGAAAAGTAGTTTCTAGAGTTATCAACAATCTAAATCTAGACTATACACTCTCAGAATTATCTAATAATATCACTGTGGAGTCAGTAGAAGATACTGAAGTTATAAAAATAACTGTAGCAGATGCAGAAAATACTATAGCAGCTAGAATAACCAATGAGTTAGCTAATGTCTTCACAGATGAAGTAAAAGATATTTACAACCTAGAAAATATCTCGATTTTAGATAAAGCATCTGTAGCTAAAGTTCCTTATAATGTTAGTTACATAAAGGACTCAATTATTTACTTATTAGCTGGAATCATATTATCAGGTTCTATCTTATTTGTAATATATTATTTTGATACTTCTATTAAATCAATTGAAACAGTAGAAGAAAAATTAGGTTTAACAATACTTGGTATTGTACCAAAAGAAAATAAAGAATAAAAGAAGAAAAAATTTAAGGGGTAGGTGTTTATATGTCAACAGACTTAGTTATTAATTTAAATCCAAAATCAATGTTTACAGAATCAATAAAAACTATACGTACAAATTTAGCTTTCTCAACAATTCATGGTGAGATGAAGATGATTCTTAATACTTCACCAGAGTCAGGAGATGGAAAAAGCTTTATCTCAGCAAATCTAGCTGTAGCTTATGCACAAGAAGGAAAAAAAGTCTTAATCATAGACTGCGACTTAAGAAAAGGTAGACAACATAAAATCTTCAACGTACCAAATCTAACAAGTAGTGGTTATTCAAACTTAATATTAAACTATAAAGAAGATATGTTTTTAAATGACTACATCAAACAAACTGAAAATAAAAATATTTGGGTATTGCCAACAGGTCCAACTCCTCCAAACCCAGTTGAACTATTAGGTTCTGATAAAAACCGTGAATTACTTCAAAGATTAAGATTAGAATACGACATCATAATATTAGATTGTCCACCTATACTTGGTCTTAGTGATACACTAGTTATGACAAAGTATAGTGATGCCAATTTAGTAGTTGTCGCTAACAAAAAAACAAAACTAGAAAACCTTAAAAATACTAAAAAAGCATTCAGTCAAGCACATGCCAAAATTATGGGAGTTATCATTAATAAAGCATCAGTTAAAGATAATAGTTATTATGGCTACTATTCAAGTGAATATTATGGCGATAATCATAAAAAAAGAAGAAAAAGGGATAAGTAATTAGAGTATGAGAGATTTACATTCACACTTGCTTTTTGGAATAGATGATGGCTGTAAAAATATTGAAGAAAGTGTAAAAATCATTAAAAAAGCAAGTGAACAAGGAATAAGTGATTTGATGATTACTCCACACTATATCGAAAATAGTAAATATGCATGTAAAAACAAAGAAAAATATGAAAGACTTAATCAATTAAAAGAAGAATTAAAAAGGAAAAATATTAACATAAATTTATACTTAGGTAATGAAATATATATAACAAGAAACATATTAGAATTACTAAAAAATGAAGAAATTCATACATTACATGACTCAAGATACTTATTAATAGAATTTCCATTCAGTAATATGCTAGCAGATACCAAAGAAATTTTATACGAACTAGTACGTGCAGGATATGTACCTATCATTGCACATCCTGAAAGATATAGAATTTTTCAAAAACATCCACAACATATTGAAGAATATTTACGAATGGGCGTTCTATTACAAGGAAATTACATGAGTCTATATGGAAAGTATGGCAAAGATGCAAAAAAGCTTTTAAAATATTATTTAAAAAATCATTGGATTAGTTTCTTAGGTAGCGACTGTCACCATGAGACAAACTTTAAAATTAAAAGTTTACAAAGAAAATTAAAACACTTCCTAAAAAATGATAAAGTCATTAAAGACTTATTAGAAAATAACTTTTTAAAAGTAATAAACAACGAAGAAATAGGCATCAGAAGATAAAAGGGATTAATTTATAGGGGCAGAGGTGAATATATATGGATCAATCTACATTAATTGAAAGAATTAAGGTAGGACAAAGAGTTTCTACCAAAACATTGGTTTATCTATTCATTAAAAGATTATTTGATATTAGCGTTTCATTAATCGGAATAGTCTTATTAATACCAATTTCTATTATTATAAAAATATGTTCTATTTGTAACGGTGATTTTAATTCTATTTTCTTTTCTCAAGCAAGAATAGGAAAAAATGGGCAGACTTTTCAATTACTAAAATTTAGATCAATGATTCCAAATGCTGATGAAATATTGTTTCAAACTTTAGAATTAGATGTAATTGCCAAAGCAGAATATGATCAAAATAAAAAATTAAAAAATGACCCTAGAATTACTAAAGTAGGGAAAATAATCAGAAAATTATCTATTGATGAATTACCTCAATTACTAAATGTCATAAAAGGAGATATGTCTTTAATAGGAAATAGACCATATTTACCTAGAGAAAAATCTGATATGGGTAATTATTTTGAAGATATTGTTAAAACAAAGCCAGGAATTACAGGGTATTGGCAAGTAAGTGGCAGAAGTGATACAACGTTTAAAAAAAGACTACAACTAGAAAGTTATTATTCAAATCATTATTCAATATTACTAGATACAAAAATATTTTTTAAAACGTTTGTAGTAATCTTATTTGGACGAGGAGCAAAGTAGTATGAAAAATGTATTTATAATAGGTTCAAAAGGTATTCCAGCAAACTATGGCGGTTTTGAAACCTTTGTAGAACAATTAACTAAAAATAAAAAGAATGAAAATATTAAATATCATGTATCTTGCATTTCAAATAACAACGATGTTTTTGAATATAATAATGCAAGATGTTTTAATGTAAGAGTTGCAAATATTGGAGCAGCCAAAGCAGTATATTATGATATTAAAGCCTTAAGCAAATCAATAAAATATATCAAAGAGAATAAAATAGAAAATGCAATTATTTATGTATTAGCCTGTAGAATAGGACCATTTATTTCTCATTATAAAAAACAAATAAAAAAATTAGGAGCTAAATTATATGTAAATCCTGATGGACATGAGTGGAAAAGAGCAAAATGGAATTTTCTAATAAAGAAATATTGGAAAATATCAGAACAATACATGGTAAAACATGCTGACTTATTAATATGTGACTCTATTAATATAGAAAAATATATAAAAGAAGATTATAAACAGTACAAACCAACTACTACTTTTATAGCATATGGAGCTAATATTCCTAAAAAAACAAAAGCTACAAATGAATTAAAAGATTGGTATGAAAAAAATAATATTAGTAAAGATAACTATTACCTTGTAGTAGGAAGATTTGTACCAGAAAATAACTACGAAACTATGATTAAAGAATATATGAAGTCAAATACTACAAAAGACTTAGTATTAATAACTAATATTGATAAAAATAACTTTTATGATGAATTAAAAGAAAAGACACATTTTGATCAAGATAGTCGTATTAAATTTGTTGGCACTGTATATAATCAAGAACTATTAACAATGATTAGACAAAACGCTTATGGTTATCTTCATGGGCATGAAGTAGGAGGGACTAATCCTTCATTATTAGAAGCCCTAGCAACCACCAAACTAAACTTATTATTAGATGTAGGTTTTAATAAAGAAGTAGCCGAAGATGGAGCCATGTATTTTACTAAAAGTAATAATAATTTAGCTAATTTATTAAATACTTGCGACAACTTATTAGTTAAAGATAAAAATACTTTACACAAAAATGCACAATCAAGAATTTCAAAATATTATACATGGGACAAAATTGTAAACAATTATGAAGAAATTTTTATGAATAAAAAGGGACGTGACTAATATGGATTTAAAAAAAATACAATCAGCTTTATTAGAAAGTTTAATTGAATTAGATAGAATTTGTCAAAAAAATGATTTAAAATATTATATGATAGGTGGAACCTTGTTAGGTGCTATTCGTCATAAAGGATTTATACCCTGGGATGACGATGTAGATCTAGCTATACCTAGAGAAGCATACGAAAAACTAATTTCACTTTTCAATAAAGAATGTAGCAAAAAACACATTAAACTATATAATTACAAAAATAATTCTAACATGCGTTGTTATTTTTCTAGAATTATTATAAGTCCTGAATATGTAAAAAAAGAAAATCTTCAATCAAATGATAATTTAGGTATGGTTACTATCGATATTCTTCCATTAGATGGTACTCCTAATTCTAAAGTAGCTAGACTAATATACTATACAAAATGTATGTATTATAGAATGCTTTGTGGAATAAGTAATTTAGATATAAAAACAATCTCAGATAAAAGAAAACCATTAGAAAAACTAATCTTAAAATTCTGTTTAAAAACTAAAATATATAAATTAATTAACAGACAAAAATCATTTAACAAATTAGATAAATTATATAGAAAATACGATTGGAAAAAATCTAATTATGCTGGTACTATAACTGGTGCATATAAAACTAAAGAAATTGTTAACTCATCATTTTGGGGTAATGGAACATTATATACCTTTGACAATTATAAATTCTTAGGTCCAGATAAATATAATGAATACTTAACTCATATGTATGGAGATTATATGAAATTACCAAAAGAGTGCGAGCGTAAAAGTCATTATGAAAACATATATGACATAAAAACAGAATCATAAAATAATTAAACATATACAAATAAAAAGGGGTGTATATTATGAAAGTATGTTTTTTAGCTCATGCTTCAAATTTAACAGGTGCCAACAATTCGATGCTTAATCTAATTTTTGACTTACAAAAAAGGAATATTGAGCCTTATGTTATAATTCCTAAAAAAGGCCTTATTGAAAAAAAATTAAAAGAATTTTCTATACCTTATAAAATAATTAAAAGCTATTCTAGATTAAATAAAATAGGTACAAAAAATAATATATATAAAGATACAATTAAACAATTTATAAATAAAATAGCTATAATAAAAATTAAAAAAGTATTAAAACAAGAAAAAATTGAATTAGTCCACATTAACTCATTAATTAACTATGTTGGTGCCAAAGCAGCTAATGAATGTAAAATTCCATATATCTGGCACTACAGAGAATTTTTAGATGAAGATCATGGATATGAATTAGTTAATGAAAAAGAAGTTAAATACTTAGCTAATAATGCTACTGCAACAATAGCAATTTCTAAATGTATTTATAATAAATTTGAATCATTATTAAGTAATGATAACTTTAAAATAATCTATAATGGAATACCTTTAAATAACTACCAAAATTATAATTTAGAAATAACAAAAGAAGATCTATTGAATATCTGCATAATTGGTAGAATTTCACGTGGGAAAGGTCAATTAGATGCTATAAAAGCCGTTCATCATTTATTAAAAATATATCCTACAATAAAACTGTATGTAATAGGAAGCCCAGAAGATGATATTGAATATAACGATGAAATAACAAAATATGTTGAATCTAACAGTTTATCCAGCAATATTATTTTTATACCTTTTACAGAAAATTTGTATGAATATAGAAATAAATGTAAAATAAATTTGGTATGCTCTAAAAAAGAAGCTTTCGGAAGAGTAACAATAGAAGCCATGTTATCCAATCAATTAGTTATTGCCTCAAATACTGGTGGTAATATAGAATTAGTAGAAGATAAAAAAACTGGTTTACTTTACAAAGAAAATGATTATATAAATCTAGCTGAAAAAATAGAATTCGCAATTAATAATAAAAAAGAAATAAAAAAAATAATAACTACTGCCAACAAACATGCTAAAGAAAATTTTTCTATAGACAAAACAGTTGATAATGTATACAATTTATATTTAGACATTTTAAAATAAGTTTGAAAGGGGAACAATATATGTATAATAAAGATAAAATGCAATTAAATAATGTTTTATTTTGGATTTCATATATATTAATTATTGCATGCTCAATGTTTTCAAGAATCATATTTTTAAAACCATACATGCACATATTAGATATTATATCTATACCAATATTACTACTTTGCTTTTTTCTATCATTAAATGGTTTACCCAAAAAAAGAGTACTTATATATCTTTTAATAATTTTAATATCCTTTATTTCTTATTATATATGTCGTGATGCTACAATATTTAAGCTAGTATTACTATTATTTTCAAGTAAAAATATAGAATTCAATAAATTTATAGCCACTGATCTCAAAATAAAATTATTCTTTATAGCAATAGTTCTATGTTGTCATTATTTAGGTCTAACTAACGATTACATAATGTTAAGAAGCGATGGTTTAATTAGAAATTCAGTTGGTTTTTCGCATCCAAATGTATTCGGTATGTATATATTAATGACTTGCATGGAATTTGTCTACTTCAAAAAAGGAAAAATTAAATTACATCATTTTATTTTACTAAGTTTAATAATATTTTTTATCGATTATTTCTCTAACAGTAGAACAAGTATAGTTGTCTTAATTATCTTTATGTTATACTTACTTAGTAAAAAAATAGTTGATAAAATATTGGATAATAGAAATATACAATTTTTAATAAAAAGATTATTTCTAATATTAACAGTATTAGTTATATCGATAACATATTTGTATTCTATTAACAACCATTTTGGTATAGTAGTTAATAATGTTACATCAAATAGAATTTACTCCATATATTACTTTCTTAAAACATATGGAATACATCTATTTGGAAGCAAACTATACCTTGTATCATCTGAAATGGCTCAATTAAATGGAATAAAGTCATTCATTTTAGATAATAGTTTTATGAACGTCATGATTCAATATGGTTTATGTGTATATGTAATTTTATATTTCTTATTCAAGAAAACATTCCATAAACTTTTTCAAGATAATAATAAAATCTTAATAGTAATTTTTATAATACTAATGATTTATGGAATTATGGAAACTGGAACCATAAAAATTATATACAATCCATTTTTATTATATTTTAGTAATATTCTATTTATGAAAGATAGTGATAAAGTTGAAAAGTATTAAGAAAAATTTGATATATAATATCATATATCAAATACTAATTTTAATTATTCCACTTATTTTATCGCCCTATCTATCTAGAGTAATAGGTGTAGATGGAATAGGAATATATTCATATACATATTCCATCGTATACTACTTTATGATGTTATCTTTATTAGGGGTAAATAATTATGGTAATAGGGCAATAGCTAAAGTAAGAGATAAAAGAAATGAATTATCTAAGACATTTTGGGGGATATATTTATTTCAATTGATAATGGGAACATTAATGGTAATTATTTATCTAATATATATTTTTACATTTAGTTCTAAATACAAAACTATAGCTCTAATCCAATCATTATATATAATATCATCAATTTTAGATATTAACTGGTTTTATTTCGGATTAGAAGAATTCAAATTAACTATCACAAGAAATGCACTTATAAAAATTTTATCAGTTATTTTAATATTTGCATTTATAAAATCTTATGATGATTTATGGAAATATACTCTAATAATGGCAGGAACTACTTTACTTAGTCAATTATTTCTTTGGAGCTTTTTACGAAAAAGAGTTAATTTAGTAAAATTAAATTTTACTGACATTACAAAACATATAAAACCAAATCTAATATTGTTTATACCTGTAGTTGCCATAAGCTTATATAAAATAATGGATAAGATAATGCTTGGCTTTATTACTAACGTCACAGAAGTAGGGTATTATGAAAACGCAGAAAAAATAATTAGTATACCTTTATCCTTAATAACTGCATTAGGAACTGTTATGTTACCTAGGATATCAAACATCATTTCAACAGGTAATAAAAAAGAAGTAAAAAAATATATTCAAAAATCTATATCATTTGTCATGTTTATGTCCTTATCAATGTGTTTTATGTTAATAGGAATTGGTTATCACTTTGCTCCATTGTACTTTGGAAAAGCATTTCAAAAAACTGGATTATTAATAATGCTTCTAGCAACAACTTTACCATTCTTAGCATTTGCTAATGTACTAAGAACACAATATTTAATACCAAATGAAAAAGATAAAGTATATATAATTTCAGTATCATTAGGAGCTATCACAAACCTCATTATGAACTTAATATTTATTCCTAAACTAGGAAGTATAGGGGCTTGTATTGGTACAATAGCTGCAGAATTTATAGTAATGCTATATCAAACTATATCTGTAAGAAAAGAATTAAACATTAAAAAATATATAAAAAATATCACACCATTTTTTATAAAATCGCTTATTATGTTCATCTTTATATATCCAATAGTATTCTTAAATATAAATTCAATAACAAAAATTATATTTCAAATACTATTAGGAGGATTAATATACATATTACTAAATTTTAAATATATCAATTCACTAGTTAATATCAAGAAATTGTTAAAAAAATCAAGAAAAATAGAAGGGAATAAATAATATGAAAATAGCAGTAGCTGGAACTGGGTATGTTGGTTTATCTATCGCAACATTACTTAGTCAACATAATGAAGTAATTACATTAGATATTATAAAAGAAAAAGTAGATATGATTAATAATCGTATTTCACCAATCAAAGATAAAGAAATAAAAGAATATTTTAAAAATAAGGAGTTAAATTTAAGAGCGACTCTAGATTATAAGGATGCTTTTAAGGATGCAAAATACATAATAATTAGTACTCCAACAAATTATGACGATGAAAAAAACTTTTTCGATACCTCAAGTGTTGAGGATATAATTAAGAAAGTTATTAGTATGGATATAAATACCACTATGGTTATAAAATCAACTATTCCTGTGGGATTTATTAATGATATGAAAGAAAAATATGGCATTGATAATATATTATTTTCGCCTGAATTCTTAAGAGAAGGTAAAGCTTTATATGACAACTTATATCCTTCAAGAATAATAGTTGGAGAAAAATCAGAAAGAGCGAAAATATTTGCCAATCTATTAAAAGAGGGAGCTATAAAAAAAGATATTGAAATAAAATACATGGATTCAACTGAAGCAGAAGCCGTAAAACTATTCGCTAATACATATCTTGCTTTAAGAGTAGCATATTTTAATGAATTAGATACTTATGCTGAACTTAATAATCTAAATGCCAAAGATATTATTGACGGAGTATGCCTAGATCCAAGAATTGGAGATTTTTATAATAATCCTTCATTTGGCTATGGAGGATATTGCCTTCCAAAAGATACAAAGCAATTACTTGCAAACTATAATAAAGTCCCTCAAAATCTAATAGAAGCAATTGTCAAATCCAACGATACTAGAAAAGATCACATTACTAACATGATTATGAATAATAAACCTAAGGTAGTAGGTATTTATAGGCTCACAATGAAAACAGATTCTGATAACTTTAGGGCAAGTGCAATAAAAGGAATCATAGAACGATTAAAAAAAGAAAATATAGAGATAATCATTTATGAGCCAACTCTAACAAAAGAAATGTTTGATGATTGTAAAATTATAAAGGATTTTGCAAACTTTAAAGAAATGGCTGATATAATATTAACTAATAGAATGGATAATATCATTAAAACTGTAGAACACAAAGTATACACAAGAGATTTATTTACTAGAGATTAATAAAAATATAATTAAATCAATGACTTAAAAATAAAAAATACCTAAAATTTCAAAAAATGCATAATTACTAACAATAATTTAAAATATGTGTTATAATAACACTACTTATCAATAAATAATACTTAATAAATAAAGACTATACCTTAGACTAAAAAATAGTCTTTTTATTTATCACAAAATATTAATAAAGACTAATATGTTTCATATGTTATTATATAAAATTTACTTAGTTTTTAACTAAAAATAGCTATCATTATACTGAAAGGAATTGATTTATATATGAAAACAAAAAAGATTATCTATATACTTCTTATTATACTATGTATGACTACTATATACTTATTTTCTAATAAAAATTCTATCTCATCTAATAATACTAGTAAAAAACTAGTTAATAGTATAGTAACAGTTTATGAAAGTATTACTAATCAAAAAATTAATAGGAATCAAATAACTAATAAATTAAATTATCCAATAAGAAAATTAGCTCACTATAGTGTTTATTTTATTTTAGGTATATTTATTTATAAATTAATTCTTTTAACAAAATACAGGTATAAAGAGGCTATAACCTTATTCCTATGCCTCATTTATGCCTCTCTAGATGAATGCCATCAATTATATATTTCAGGGCGTACAGGGCAATTTAGTGATGTTTTAATAGATACTCTAGGCTCCTTAACAGCAATCACATTTATTTACTTATTAAATAAATTAAGAAAAAATAATTCATTAAAAAAACAAAATCTAACCAAATAAAATAACTTTTATATTCTTCTTTATTCTCCTAAATAAATTAAAATATTATGTTATAATAAAACTAGTATATACCAAGGAGTGATACTTATGGCTACATCTTTAACAGAAAAAAGAAAAAATATTCTAAAAACCATTTCACCTAGTGATTACAACAAAGGAAAAAACTATTTTCTTCCTTATATTGAATTTAAAGCAAGGATAGTTAATAATGGTGTTGTTAAAAATGAATTTTCAGTAGAATCTGAAAGAACTTCTAGATTATATGCTTGTAATATTTATACTAATATGGAAAACCATGAAATAATAGACGTCAATTGTAACTGTCCCCAATTTGAACAAACAGACAGTTGCAAACATATAGCAGCTTGTCTTTATAACTATTATGACAATTTATTTATCGAGCCAATGAATGATTCTACTATTGAAAAAGCAACTGAAAAACTTTTCAAAATTCTAGATGAAAAAAATACTAAAACAGCATCACTAACTAATAAAGAAGAAGTTAAAATTGAACTTTACTTATCAGCTGATAATTCTAATCAAAATTACGAAGATACTTTAGATATTAGCCTAAAAATAGGAACTGATAAACTATATAGATGTAGTTCTTCTAAATTATCTAAATTTTTAGATGCTTACGAAAAAAAAGAAGAATATTACTTCGGTAAAAACTTTACTTATAATCCTAATACATGTTATTTCTCTGAAGAAAATAATCATATTCTAGAATATTTAATAGTTAATAAAAATCAAGAAATTAGATATCACTATGCTCCAAACATTATGACAATAATGGGAAAACAAGCTATAAAATACTTCTTAAACTTACTCAAAAACAAAAAAATCAATCTAAATAATTACATAATAACTGACAAAGTAAAAGGTTTCCCAATAGCAACAACTCTAACACTAGAAAATGAAAAAAACGTCTTACAATTTGTAATTCCAGAAGAAATTAAATATATTACTAGTAATTGTGACTTAATTCAAATAAAAAATACTCTTTACTATCTAACTGAAAAAGATAAAAAATTTTTAAATACCCTAATAATTAACAATCTAGATAAATTAATCTTTTCCAATCAACAAATGACTTCCTTTAAAAATACAGTTTTACCAATAATAAAAAACAAAATAGATATAGCAGATAATATTACCAGTATAAAAGTCTGCAAAGAAAAAAGTACCAAACTATATTTTGATTTATCTCAAAATAAAATAATCTGTAACTTAGTTTTACTATACGATAACGAAGAAATAAATTACTTTGACAAAGATGAAAAACTAGTTCGCGAAAAAGACTATGAAAATAGTATTTTAGAAGATTTATATCAATGTAGTTTCAAACTAGAAAAAAATAAAATTATTTTAGAAGATTTAGATAATATAGCTGAATTTTTAAATAAAAATCTCCTAAATCTAAGTAAAAAATACGAAACTTATACCTCAGAAAAATTAAAGAAAATAGAAATTGTTAAAAAAAGTAATATTAAAAGTACCTTTTCTATAGGAAAAGACAATATTATGTCATATTCTTTTGACTTAGATAACATAAATACTAATGAAATAAGTAGTATTATGAATGCCTTAAAAGACAAGAAAAAATATTATCGATTAAAATCTGGTAATATCATTGACCTAACAGAAAATAAAGAACTCCAAGAATTATCAAACTTAACTAATGAAATGGGTATTAGTAAAACTGATCTTGAAAAGGGGAATGGAACTATTCCAAAATTTAGAGCAATCTATTTAGATAGTTTAAAAAAAGATGCGTATAATATTATTGAAACAGATAATTCATTTACTGAACTTATCTCTAATTTCAAAAAATTTAAAAACAATAAGCTAGCATTTTCTAAAGATGAAAAAGACCTACTAAGAGAATACCAATTAGAAGGAGTAAAGTGGTTGTACACTATTGATAAAACAGGTTTTGGTGGTATTTTAGCTGATGAAATGGGACTAGGTAAATCAATTCAAACTATTTACTACATCAAAAAACTATTAAAGGAAAATAAAGATTATAAATTCTTAATAGTAGCACCAACTTCGCTTGCTTATAACTGGCAAAATGAATTTGAAAAATTTGCTCCAAAACTAAACTATATAACAATAACTGGAACAAAAACTAAACGACATGATACCATTACTAATCTCAATAAAGAAAACATTTTAATTACTACCTATGGTCTTCTAAAAGAAGATAAAGAATTATATCAAAAAATACATTTTAAAACCATGATTATTGATGAAGGTCAAAATATAAAAAATATTACTACTGAAGTAACTAAAACCGTTAAAAGTATAAATGCTACTACTAAAATAGCCCTAACAGGTACCCCTATAGAAAACTCAATATTAGAACTATGGAGTATCTTTGATTTCATCATGCCAGGTTTTTTTACTAATATAGAATCATTTAAAAAAAAATATAAAATAAAAGAATTTGATACTGAAACTAATAACAAAATAAAACAACTAAGAAAATTAATTTCACCATTCATTCTAAGAAGAACAAAAAAAGAAGTAATAAAGGACTTACCTGAAAAACTAGAAAATAATATTTATATTGATTTAACAAAAGAACAAAAAAAGATTTATCTTGCAGAATTAAAAAAAGTAACAAAAGAAATGGATGATATAATTAGAGAAGAGGGTATAAGTAAAGCTAGATTTTTAATACTAAAATTACTTACTAAATTAAGACAAATATGTATTGATCCAAGACTTGTTTTAGAAAATTACACTGGTAGTAGTGGCAAAATGGAAGAATTTGTTCGAGTTGTTTTAGAAAAAGTAAAAAATAATCATAAAATCTTAGTTTTTACAAGTTTTAAAAGTGCTTTAGAACTTGCTAGAAGTGAAACATCCAATCAAGGACTAACTTCTTATACAATAGATGGTTCAGTCTCAAGTAAAAAAAGAATCGAATTAGTAAATAAATTTAACCAAGATCAAACAGACATTTTCTTTATCATGTTAAAAGCAGGTGGAACAGGACTTAATTTAACTAGTGCTGATGTTGTCATTCATTTAGATTTATGGTGGAATCCACAAGCAGAAAATCAAGCTACAGATAGAGCTCATCGTATTGGACAAAAAAATGTTGTTGATGTAATAAAATTTATAACAAGAGGAACTATTGAAGAAAAAATTATTGATTTACAAGAAAAGAAAAAAATACTAAGTGATAAATTAATTGATGAAGATAAAATAGATAACGCCTTCGATAAATTAACAGAAAATGATATTAAAGAATTACTTTCATATGACCATTTAGATGAAGAATAACAAAATAATCAATTAATAACTATATAATTATAAAAGGATACTAGTAATTATTTAAAATTACTTTCTTAAAATAAATAAAATATTAATAGTTTCTTATAAATTAAATATTTTAAATAATTTTTACTTTTTCATAATAGTTAAGTTTAATTATTACATAAATCTATATAATATTTAAAAATCACATGGATAAATTACTATTTTTCTAATATTATAAAAATAAAGGGGTATATTATGATTAAAAATATTAAAAAAAGTTATTTAATTAGTGGAATTTTACTAATTAGTGGAGCAATTCTTTTAACTACTGGTATCTTCTATACAAAAAAGAACCAAATAACTATTAAATTAAAAGATAATTTAGCAATGGAAGTATATGATAAAAAGAAAGTTTCTTCTTTTATTGAAGAAATTGATGGTAAAATTATTAATGATTATCAAATAGATAGTACCAAACTAGGAAAAAAGAAAATAACTTTCCAATATATAAATAATGATAATAAAAAAGGGAGTTTTTCATATAACATAGAAGTAGTAGATACAAAAGCACCACTTGTCTGGTTAGCTGAACAATATAGTCTCCCAGTAAATAGTGATATCGACTTAAATGCAAGTATTTTATGTGGTGATAATTATGATAGACATCCAACTTGTACCATTGAGGGAGAATATAATTTAAAAAAAGTAGGAAATTACCCCTTAACTTATAATGCAAAAGATAGTAATGGTAACGAAGTAACTAAAGAATTCACCTTAAATGTTTATGATAAACGAGAAAGAAATACTACTAATACCAAAAAAACCCACTTTAAAGATATTATTAAAAAACATAAAAATAAAAAAACAGAGATTGGCCTTGATATTTCTAAATGGCAAAAAGAAGTAGATTTTGCCAAAATAAAACAACAAGGTGTCGAATTTGTCATAATTAGAATCGGTAGTACTAAAGGGATAAACGGTAACTACTTCATCGATGAACAATTTGCAAGAAATATTAGAGAAGCCAATAAACATGGTCTTAAAGTAGGTCTTTATTTCTATTCTTATGCCTCAACTCCAAAAAAAGCAAGAGAAGAAGCAAGATGGATTATCAGAAACATAAAAAACTATAAAATCCATTTACCAATAGCTTTCGACTGGGAAGATTGGCAAAATTTCAATGAATATAAAATTAGTTTTTATGATCTTCATAAAATATCCGAAGCTTTTATGGAAGAAATAGAAAAATATGGTTATAAAACTATGCTTTATAGTAGTAAAAATTATTTAGAACAAATTTGGTTTGATACTAAACACGATATTTGGCTAGCTCATTATACCGACGAAACTTCTTATCAAGGCGACTACAAATTTTGGCAATTATGTGAAAATGGACTAGTCGATGGAGTCATGGGCAATGTAGATATTAATGTCATGTATAAATAAAATTTTTCCAACAAGCAAATTACCTAAATATTTAAATTCTACTAAGGATTTTAATAATTTCCTTAGTATTTTTATATTATTTTAAGAAAAATTATTATTTGCTATTTAAAAAAAAATAATATATAAAAGAATTATATTAATCAAATAAATTTTTACTAATATTTGGAGGTTTTATGTTCAAAATATTAATAATAGTTTCGATATTCATATTAATATTATTCATTTACTGCTCTTTTAAACTAGCAGCCATAAAAGATAAAAACCAAGATAATACAGAGTAAATTATCTTTTATTTCCTTAAAACTAACTACTTAAATATTTATACACTATAATTAAAACCAATTATGTTAATTTCTACCTTGGTAATTTTTTTATAAAATATTTTTTTTAATTTAGTTAAAAATATTAGTGTAGTGATAGTTTTTAAAGAGGTGATTTTTTGAAATGTAAAAACAAACTACTAAAAATTTTTATATTTTTCCTTCTTATTATTCCCATTAATACCTTTGCTTATTCTAAATATATTATTCCTGGTGGAGAAACAGTTGGAATTGAAGTACACTCAAAAGGTGTCTTAGTTGTCGGTTTTTATAAAATTGATAATAACTACATTGCTAAAGAGGCAGGTTTTGAGTTAGGAGATATTATTCTAAAAATAAACGATGAAGAAATACAAAATATTGACTCCATGGTAGAAAAAATCGAAAATGTTAACGATCATACTGTGAAATTTGGAATTTTACGTAATGGAAAAGAAGAAAATATTAGTTTCAAATTAAAACTTGGTGATGATAATGTTTTAAAAACAGGATTATATGTAAAAGATAAAATAAATGGAGTAGGAACCATATCCTATATTGATACTTTAAATAATAATATCTTTGCAGCTTTAGGACATGAAATAATTGATAGTACTACAGCCTCAAAGTTTGAAATTAAAAATGGAGAAATTTACGATGCCTCAGTTACAGGAATTGTAAAAAGTAGAGATGGTAGTGCAGGAGAAAAAAATGCAGCTTATAATCGTGAAAAAGTATATGGTACTATCAGCAATAATGAAATTACAGGGATCTATGGAACTTATACAGAGGATTTATCTAATCGTGAAAAAATGGAAGTTGGAGATAGTTCAACTATTACTACAGGCAAAGCTAGTATTAGAACAGTAATTAGTGATAATAAAATAGAAGAATTCTCAATAAATATTATTGGTCTAGATAATAATAGTAAAACAAAAAATATTTTATTTGAAATTACAGACTCTAGATTATTAAAAGAAACAGGTGGTGTAATACAGGGAATGAGTGGCTCACCAATAATACAGAATAATAAAATAATTGGAGCTGTAAACTATGTTATTGTAAATGATACTAGTAAAGGCTATGGAATCTTTATTACTACAATGCTAGAAGAAGGAGAAAAGAAATAAACTGCTATTACTTAGCAGTTTTTCTATATTTCATAATATACATAACTAAAATTTATTTTATACTTACAAAAAAATTAAAAAAATTTTGCAAATACGCTTGAAAAACTTAATAAAAATTATTTTTAAAAAATTATTACAAATACTAAAACATTAATTTAAATAACAGCATCTTCTTTGTATAATATTACCAATTCTTTTTATACTAATAATGGTGATTATATGGACATATCAGAAGCTTTTGTTATTATACCACGTAGTTTGGTAAGCCTAATTGTTTTATTTTTAGTAACAAAAATTATTGGTAAAAAACAAGTATCAGAACTTAGTTTATTTGATTATGTAATTGGTATTTCTATTGGGAATTTTACAGCTGAAATGACTTTAGACTTAGATGGTCAATATATAAATGGAGCAATAGCTATGTTAACATTCGGTATCTTTGCTTTTTTAGTATCTAAAGCCTCACTTAAAAGTATATGGTTTAGAAGACTAGTAATAGGAGTACCAACTATTATTATTGATAATGGTAAAATATTAATAAAATCAATGAAAAAAGTCAACATTGATATTAATGATTTACTAGAAGAAGCTAGAAATAATGGTTATTTTGATATAGGTGAAATTAGCTATGCTATTATGGAGGCTAATGGAAAAATAAGTTTTCTTGCTAAAGATCAATATAGTAAACCAACAAAAAAAGACATGGCTATCAAAACTCAACCAGATATCTTAACAGCTAATATAATAATTGATTCAAAATTAATGTATAAAAACATTAAAAATACTGATAAATCTCTAGAGTGGTTTAAACAACAGCTAAAAGTAAAAGGACATGAAACTTATGAAAACATTCTTCTAGCAACCTATAGCAACAATACTCTAACAATCTATAAAAGAAACGATACAACTAAACCAACTGATGTCTTAGAATAATACATATTCTAGGAAAACTTTCAAATATTATAGACTATCCAGTATTCACAAGAATGTGTATGGGCCCTATAAAACATAGATTTGTCTTACTACAAGATGGTTCTGCTGCAATCATAGAAAACGAAAAAGGACAAATACTTTTTCAATCAAGAAGTGATAAAAACAGATGGGGTTTACCTAGTGGCTGTCAAGAATTAGGCGAAAGGTTTGAAGATACTATAATTCGCGAAATTAAAGAAGAATGCAATCTTGATGTAACAGAAAATAATTTAGAATTAATTGCTATCGTTTCTGGTAACACTAGAAAAAATGAATATCCAAACGGAGACACTGTTATCAATAACACTATACTATATCCTATCAAAAATTACACAGAACAACTAAAATAGGATAGTGAATCAAAAGATATGAAATTTTTCGTTTTAGATAATCCACCTACTAATCAAAATGACCCAGATTTAATAAATATATACAAAAAGCACCTAAGTAAAAAAAGAACTTCTACTAATTAAAATATCATAGTAAAAACCTTTACACTATCTCAAAACTACTTTAATCTCTAATAGACAAAAAACATTATTTTATGATAAAATAATTTTAGTAGAATAGAGGTGTAGTATGTATATAGATTTAGTTGTTTTAATTGCCTTAGTAGTT
This sequence comes from uncultured Mycoplasmatota bacterium, assembly GCA_948466315.1. Lineage (GTDB taxonomy): Bacteria > Bacillota_I > Bacilli_A > RF39 > UBA660 > CAOJZZ01. The sequence goes on from CAOJZZ010000017.1 coordinate 20,091, forward strand.
ATAGTAATCATGTTTTTTAAAAGATTCTCATCATTTGTATTCTTTATGGCTATAATAGACATTTTCTTAAGAATTCTAACCTTCATTAAAAATAACATTGGTCTTCCTGACGTAAGTGCCTTAATTGGAAAATATTTACCTGAAAGTATCTTTGGTATTATTAATAAATACTCAACAGGAACAATTAACTTACTATTCAAATGGGCCTTTGTTATAATTATGATTATATTTTTATCTTATATTGTTAAAATATTTATCAATAAGAAAAAACTTTAATACTTTCCTTAAAACGACAGATAAGTCGTTTTTTTCTTGTTATAGTTATCTTGGTGATACAATTGAAAGTATATTTAGACTATGTTTTTTTCATTAACTTTTTCTTTGATTTTATACTATTATTTGGTACAAGTAAAATCCTAAAAAAAATACTTTCCATAAAAAGACTATTAATAGGAAGTTTTCTTGGAAGTCTCTCTATTCTTTTCTTATTTATTCCATTAGCAACATTTACTTTACTAATACTAAAATTTCTACTAAGTATTCTCATTATTCTAGCAACCTTCGGTAAAAAAGAGCTCTTTAAAAACTTATTTTACTTTTATTTACTAAGTATCATCTTAGGAGGAGGACTATACTTATTTGATATCAATTTAACTTTTCAAAATAACCATATCTTAACTAATCAAAATAGTTTAGGAATTCACTTTCTAATAATTTTACTAGCTTCTCCATTACTAATTTATATTTTTATAAAAGAAAATATTACTTACAAAAATATCTACCAAGATCATTATATAGTCTCAATTTATATTGATGGCAAAGAATACAAAGTAGAAGGCATGATTGATACAGGAAATCAACTAGTAGATCCCTATAAAAAAAGAAGTGTTATTTTAGTAGATTTAGATATTGATATAAGTAAGAAAAAATTCATATATGTACCATTTAAAGCTTTAAATACTAATGGAATTATTCCTTGTATTTGTCCTGAAAGAGTTATTGTCAAAGATAAAATATTTTCAAATTGTTTAATAGGTCTAAGCAAAGATAAATTTACTCTCGATGGAGCCAGTTGTATCTTGCCAAATCAATTTAAGGAGGAATTACTATGATAATTAATTTTTTAAAGAAACTATTTTTTAAAGTTCGTAGTATTTTTTATGTTGGAGCAACCGACATGTTACCAGAACCATTATCTAAAGAGATGGAAGATTATTATGTCTCTTTAAAAGATGATGGCGACCAAAAAGCTAAAGATATTTTAATTGAACACAATTTACGACTAGTGGTTTTCTTAGCTAAAAAGTACGAAAATACAGGAATTGATTTAGAAGATTTAGTAAGTATTGGAACTATTGGTCTAATAAAAGGTATCAATACCTTTAGTAAAGATAAAAATATCAAGCTAGCAACATATGCCTCGCGGTGTATTGATAATGAAATTCTAATGCATTTACGAAAAAATAAGAAAATAAGAACCGAGGTTAGTATTGATGCCTCTTTATCATTAGATGGAGAAGGTAATGAATTACATTTAGAAGATGTTTTAGGAACAGATGCCGATATTGTAACAAGAGGAATTGAAGAAGAAAATGATCGAAAAATTATGATTAATGAAGTAATGCGACTAAAACCAAGAGATAGAGATATAATGATTCTCCGTTATGGCTTAATGGGGCATCAAGAATTAACCCAAAAAGAAGTAGCTGAAAAACTAGGAATATCTCAATCATATATTTCACGAATAGAAAAGAAGGTGATTAAAAGGCTGAAAACATTAGTCAATTGTAACTAAATATTATCCAGTAGAAAATTAATAATAAAAATATGCCAAATAATTAATAAATTAATGACTATAAAGGATTGTACCTATATTAATAAGTACAATCCTTTTAATGAATTTTTTCAATATACTCCAAAGATAAAATTTGATAAGAATAATTATCAAAAAGATCAATTTTAGAGATTGGAACCTGTAAAACATAAATTACTTCTTCTTGATAATCTTTTGAAATAATCTTAAAATCCTTTACTAAATAATCAATTTGCTTTTGTCTTGAATAATCGAAAGTTAAAGCTATTACATAACCTTTCTCAAGTGGCATAATCAAACTATTTTCAAGAGCTTTTTTAACTCCTTTAGCATAAGCTCTTATTAATCCACCAGCCCCTAATTTTATCCCTCCAAAATAACGAATTGTAATACAAACTACATTCATTATTTCTTCTTTTTCTAAGACATTAAGCATAGGTCGACCTGCTGTATTTGCTGGTTCATTATCATCATTAGCATATTTTTTATCTCCTATTATATAGCAATAACAATAATGAGTAGCCTTAGGATATTTATTTTTGACTTTTTCAAGTATCAAACTAACTTCATTACTATCAGCTACCTTTATTAAAAGTGTTATAAATTTAGAATTTTTAATAATAAGCTCATAAAAAGAATTTTCTCTAATCGTCTTCACCTAAAACCATCTCCATTATAATTAATAATAAATATAAAACTATATTATCATAAGATATAAAAATTTATAAATAAATTAATCTTTATCCAAGACAATTTAATATATTAATTAAAGTAATTACACAATATTACTTATAATTAATTACTTATAACTATTAATAAAGTAAATTCACAAAAATCTTTTAATCATAATTAAAACAATCTAAATATTATCATTATACCAAATAACACTTCATTTTTATTGGCTAGTTTTCTTAAATTACTATATTATGTAAAATATTAATAAACTAATATATTAATCATTTAAATAAAATTATAATTTTAGTAGTATTATTTTGATTATTAAATTAAATACTTAACCATAATAAAATTAGAAGTTTTATTATATATAAATTTGTGATAAAATAACATATAAATATAATTAAACATTCCAATAATTATCAAGGAGGAGATATAATGTTTCATAAAAAACAAGAAAAAGAACTTGATATTGGTAGCTTAAATGAAATTTTAAATACTGGTAGAAAATTAATAAATATTGGTTATATTATGGCTATTATAGCTTTAGTATTACTAGTAACATATTTAATTAAAGAATGGGATTTACTCCTTTTCCTAAAAGACCTACTAATTGTAATTTCACCCATTTTTATAGGTTTTTTAGTAGCTTGGTTATGTGATCCAATTGTTGCTTGGTTCCAAAAGAAAAAAATTCCTAGAATTGCTGGATGTATCTTAGTCTATATACTTATTTTTGGGGGTATTTTCCTACTATTATATATATTAGTTCCTACTTTTATTGATCAAATAAAAGATTTTGTTGGAACTATTCCAGATATTTTAAAAGATTTAAAACACTTTATCAATAAAACTTTTAATTCTTTTGGCAATAATACTGACTTAGATATAAAGCCTATAAAAGATCAAATATATAATACCATTGAAAAATTTGGTATTAATATAACAACTAATCTACCAGTAACACTATTAAATATTGGTAAAGCTATCATTAGTGGAGGAATGACTTTCATTCTAGGTTTAATGATTGGTTTTTATATTCTCTTCGATTTTGATAAAATAAATAAAAATATTCATAGTCTACTGCCTAAAAGGTGGCAAGAAAATTACAATGAATTAGGTAAAAGAATAAACAATTCTTTAAGAAGTTATGTTCAAGGATTATTTTCTGTAATGTTTTTAGTCTTTTTAACTCAAAGTATTGGACTTACCTTAGCTGGCTTAAAAGCTCCCTTAATTTTTGCACTCTTTTGTGCTATAACAGATATTATTCCATACTTTGGACCATACATTGGAGCCATTCCTGCTGTTATTGTTGGGTTTTCCATGTCTCCTTTTGTTGGGGCTGGAGTAATTATTTCTATTGTAGTCGTTCAAACATTAGAAAATAATTTCTATCAACCATTAATCATGGGTCATACTATGCAACTTCATCCTGTAACAATTATGATTGGTCTCTTGATTTTTCAACACTTCTTTGGTATTATAGGTATGATTGTTGCTACTCCAGTTGTTGCCTGTATCAAAGTAATATTTACTTTTATTAATGAAAAAATAAATATTCTAGCAAAAGTCACTGGAGAAGAAACAGCTACTTAATCAATATAGAGCAAAGATTAAAGATCAGTACTAAAAAAATTGCTTTAAGAGAGTTCACAATTGGTGGAAAGTGAATAGTTAATTTTTAGGAAGCTACTTTAAGAGTTCTATCGGTTACAAACCGTTATTCTAATTAAGACCAGAATAGGATGGTACCGGACCTTTGTCCTCCTATTAAGGTCTTTTATTTGTAAGGAGAAAATATGAAAATATACATTATTGGTGGTAAAGCTAAAAGTGGCAAAAATACTTTTGGTACTTATTTAAGAAAAGAATTAAAAAAATATGGTTATAAACCATGCGTCATGCACCTAACAGCCCCCTTATATTCTTATGCCGAAAATTATTTTGCCTGGGATCATCAAAAAGATGAAAAACCTAGAGAATTTTTACAAAAAATGGGCATTGAAATAATAAAAAACAAATTACATAAAAATACTTTTTTATTAGATCGTTTAATAGAAGATATCAACATATTAAGTAATTTCTTTGATGTATTTATTATTACAGATGCTAGACTAAAAATAGAGTTTGAAACTATTAAAAATAATTATCAAAATACAACATCTATTAAATTAAATAGAAATCATTATAATGATTTTTTAACAGAAGAACAAAGAAATCACATTACAGAAACAGAAATTGATACTTATAACAATTTCGATTATATCATCAATAATACATCTTTAACCGCTTTAGAAAAAGAAGCTAAAAGAATTATTAATATAGAAGAGAAAAAAGGAGTAGAAGTTTTATGAAAAAATTAATAGCAATTATTGGTATGGCAGGCAGTGGCAAAGGAATAGCAACAGATTATTTAGAAAAAAAAGGCTTTACTAAAATCTATTTTGGTGGAGTCATCTACGATAAAATGAAAGAAGCAGGTATTTCCATTACTCCTGATAGTCAAAAAAAATTCCGTGAAGAAATAAGAAAAAAACATGGTCCAGGAGTAATAGCCTATTTTCTCTTAGATAAAATTACTAAAGCCTACGAAGAGGGAAATTGTGTCCTAGATGGAATTTATTCTTGGGACGAACTATTAATATTAAAAGAAAAATTCCAAGATTCCTTAAAAGTAATTAGTATCTGTTGTGATAAGGAATTAAGATATCATAGAATCGCTAACAGAGTAGAAAGACCATTCACAAAAGAAGAAGTTATTAAAAGAGATATCTCAGAAATTGAAAATATGGCTAAAGGTGGACCTATTGCTTATGCCGATTATTATATATTAAACAATACTACAATAGAAGATTACTATCAAAGATTAGAAGAAATTTTAGAAATTATTGAAAAACAAGAAGGAGAGAAGTAAAATGAAATATATGAGTCATGATGAAATTAGAAATACTTGGTTTCGTTTTTTCCAAGAGAAAGGACACAAAATATTCGAAAGTGCACCCTTAGTACCTATAAATGATAATAGTCTACTTTGGATAAACGCTGGGGTTGCCCCTTTAAAAAAATACTTTGATGGTACAGAAGTTCCATCTTCAAAAAGAATTGTAAATATTCAAAAATGTATTCGTACCAATGATATTGAAAATGTCGGTATTACTAAACGTCATCAAACTTTTTTTGAAATGATGGGTAATTTTTCTATTGGTGATTACTTCAAAAACGAAGCTATTGAATTTGCCTACGAATTACTTACTAGCGAGAACTACTTCAATATAGATAAGAATTTACTATATTTTACAGTTTATACAGAAGATAGCGAAGCTAAGAAAAAATGGTTAGAACTTGGTATTGATGAAAGTCACATTATTCCTTTAGAAGAAAATTTCTGGGAAATAGGCGAAGGACCATGTGGACCAGACTCAGAAATATTCTATGATAGAGGGAAAAAATATGATCCTGATGGAGATGCTCTTGCTAAATTTAAAAAAGACGAAGAACAAGAACGTTATATTGAAATTTGGAATAATGTCTTTAGTCAATTTAACTCAAAAGAAGGAGTAAGTAGAAAAGATTATCAAGAACTGCCTAATAAAAATATCGATACTGGAGCAGGTCTAGAAAGATGGTGTTGTATCTTTCAAAATGTAGATAGCAATTTTGAAACAGACTTATTTAAACCAATAATAAAACATATAGAAGAACTTACTAATATAACTTACACTGGTCAAAAAGAATTTAAAATAATCGCTGACCACATAAGAGCCATAACTCTAGCTCTTTCCGATGGGGCTTGCTTTGAAAATGTTGGTAGAGGTTATGTTCTAAGAAGACTTCTACGTCGTAGTGTACGATTTGGTAAACATTTAGGTCTAACAGAACCATTCATGTATAAAATAGTTTCTGATGTAGTAGATGTTATGAAAAATGCTTATCCTTATTTAAAAGAAAAAAGACCAATCGTTGAAACTATTGTCTTAGATGAAGAAAAACTCTTCCTAAAAACTCTTGATGCTGGAGAAAAACGTTTAAAAGAGTTAGTAAATAATTCGAATGATAAAACAATTAGTGGTGAAGAAGCTTTCAAATTATATGATACTTATGGTTTCCCTTTTGAACTTACTTTGGAATATTTAACCGAACTAGGTTATAGTGTTTCTAAAAAGGAATTTGATAAATATATGGAAATACAAAAAGAGTTATCTAAGAAAAATAGTAAAAACAAAAGTGCTATGGCTAGTCAAAAGAAAGTTTTATTAGATTTTAAAGATGATAGTCAATTTGTCTATGGTATTTATAGACTAAAAAGTAACGTTTTAGCAATATTCTCCAAAGATGACATAGTACCATCAATTGATCATGACAGTTATATAGCCTTAAAAAGAACTTGTTTTTATGCTGAGGCTGGTGGTCAAGTAAGTGACACTGGTATGATTATAGGTAAAAACTTTAAAGCTCGTGTATTAGACGTTTTTAAAGCTCCTAATGGCCAACATATTCATAAAGTAAAATTATTAGATGGTATTATTCATCAAGGAGATGATTGTGAACTAGTCTTAGATAAAGAAAGAAGAAGAAGAATAGAAAATAATCATTCAAGTGTTCATATTCTGCAATATGCTCTACAGCAAATAATTTCAGATACTATAAAACAGGCTGGAAGTTATGTAGACTCTGAAAAATTACGTTTTGATTTTACTTACACAGGTAAAGTTACTGATGAAAAATTATTAGAAGTAGAAGAATTTGCTAATAACATGATTAAGCAAAACTTAATTGTTTCAACTGAAGTAATGCCTATTGATAAAGCTAAAAAATTAGGAGCTATGGCCTTATTTGGTGAAAAGTATAAAGATATTGTAAGAGTAGTCAAAATAGGTAAATCTATAGAACTATGTGGTGGTACTCATGCTTCAAATACTAAAGATATAAAAGAGTTAGCCATTTACTCTCTAGAATCAAAAGGAAGTAATGTCTATCGTATTGAAGCAGCAACTAATGCTAAGATTGAACCTTTATTATTCAGTGTCATTAAACCATATAACGATGAAATGATTAAATTACTAATGAAAGCTAAAGAAATTATTGAAGAAGCTAAAAATCATGGTATAAAACTAGATTTTGATATAACTATTGATAATAGTAAACCTGTTTCATATAAAGATATCATATTTA
>CAOJZZ010000018.1 GCA_948466315.1 uncultured Mycoplasmatota bacterium
TCTCAATTAATTTTACATAGTTTTTGGTCCACCAACACTACTTGACAAAGAACCTTAGAAAATTATATTTCTTCTATCTTCATTAAATTAGTAGTTCTAGATTCTTCAGTATTAGGGAAACCTCCAGTAACTACAACAGTATCACCCTTCTCAAGATTAATAAAATCCTTAGCAGAAGCAACACTTTCTACTAACACTTTATCTGTAGAATCAAGAATTGGTAATACTTTTGAATAAACACCCCAATTAAGTGCTAAATATCTACCAGTTTTTTCATCAGGACAAAGTGCCAAAATTGGTGCCTTTGGTTTCAAATTACTAATAAGTCTAGCAGTTGCTCCGCTAATAGTAGCTGCACATATTAATTTTGAATCCAAACGATTACTACTTTCTACAATAGATTCAGCAATAGCTGATGGAATACTATCTGTTAATTGTCTATTTGAAATATAATCAAATTTAGCATATCTCTCAGCAACTTCACAAATAGAAGCCATAGCTTGAACAGTTTCAACTGGATGTTTACCAACTGTAGTCTCACCACTTAACATTACTGCATCTGTTCCATCTAATACAGCATTAGCAATATCACTAGTCTCAGCCCTTTTTGGACGATTATTTTCCATCATAGTTTCTAACATTTCTGTAGCAGTAATAACAACTTTACCCATTTCACGACAAATTTGAATCATTTGTTTTTGAGCATGAGGAACTTCTTCACTAGGAATTTCTGACCCTAAATCACCACGACCAATCATAACTCCATCTGAAACTGTCAAAATGTCTCTTAAATTATCAATACCTAATTGACTCTCTATTTTACAAATAATTAATAAATCTTCACGATTATATTTTTTCAAAATTTCTTTAATTTCCAAAACATCTTCACGACAAGAAACAAAAGAAATTGCTAAAAATTCTCCACCATGCTTACAAGCATATTCAATATCAGCACGATCTAAATCACTAACATATGGAAAATTCAACTTAACTCCTGGTACACTCATACTTTTACGGTCAGCCAAAATACCGCCATTTATAATCCTACAAGTAACCCCATCTGCTTCCTTGCTAATAACCTCCACTTTCATCTTAGCATTCTCTAAAAATACAAAATTACCAACACTTAAACTATCAATCGCCTCAGGATGATTAACAGTAAATCTTTCTTCATTGCCAATAACATTATCCTTTACTATACGAATAGTATTGCCCTCAATAAGTTGAATCTTACCATTCTCAAATACACCATTTCTAAATTCTGGTCCTTTGGTATCCCATAAAATAGCAACATTCTTTCCTGTTCTTTTTCTAACCTCACGAACAGATGAAGTAGCTATCTCTCTTTCTTCTAAAGTAGCATGAGTAAAATTAATTCTTGCTACATTCATACCTGCTAAAACCATTTGCTCCATAACATCTGGTTGGTTAGAAGCAGGACCAATACTACAAACTATTTTTGTTTTTTTCATAATACCTCTCCTTTATAAACGCATATAAATTTTAACATAAAAGTATAAAAAGTGCAATAGAAACAAAATAATAAAATTCACTTTTACTTTTGACATTTCGAACAATAATAAGTTCCCCTACCATTTACTTTCATTTTTGAAATCTCCAAAGAACAAACAGGACATTTATCTCCTTCCTTACTATGTACTAACAATTCATTTTGAAAAAGTCCATGCACTCCTTCACTAGATGTAAAACTCTTAATTGTTGTACCACCCAATTTTATAGCTTTTTCCAAAACTATTCTAGTATTTTTAATAATATTCTCACATTCTTCAATAGAAACATCACACGCCTTACGCAACGGATGAATCTTACTCATAAATAAAATTTCATCATCATAAATATTACCAATTCCCGCTATAATACTTTGATCTAACAAAACCGTCTTAATTGGTAACTTCTTCTTTTGTAATCTCTCATATAAATAATCTCTATTTAAAGAACCATCATAATATTCCAGTCCCAGTTCTACCAAAGGTTTAACTTTATAAATCGAATCTTTAGGTAATAAATACATCTTACCAAACTTACGAACATCATGAAACCTAAAACTGTCAATTCCATCCAAAATAAATTCAACATGCTCATGTTTACCTAAAGATTCTCCTTTATTTCTAAACATAAATTTACCTTCCATTCTTAAATGAACAAGCAAGCAGTCCTTATCTAACATAATTACAATAAATTTTCCTCTTGTAGAAATATCATTTATACTCTGATTAATAATTTCTTTACAAAACACATCCTTTTCTGGATAGGCAATAATATTATCCCAATATACAAAACATTCTGTAATCTTTTTACCTAATATTTTATTTTTCAAACTATTAGCAACCGTAATAACTTCTGGCTTCTCTGGCATTTTATCAACTTCCTTACTATCTTATTATTATCATTTTGCTTCATACCAATCATTTCCTATTGCTATATCAACCTTCAAAGGAACACTAAGTTTAAAGGTATTTTCCATAATACTTTTTACAATATCTTTAACCTCATCTAGTTCATCTTCTAAAACATTAAACACCAATTCGTCATGTACTTGAATCAACATTTTACTATGCAAACCTCTATTAGAAAATTCTTGATAAATTTCCACCATAGCTTTCTTCAAAATATCTGCAGCACTACCTTGTATAGGCGTATTAAGTGCCATTCTCTCTCCACTACTTCGAATCATATAATTCTTACTCTTTAATTCCTCAATAACACGTTTTCGGTTCATCAAAGTCTTAACATAAAAAAGGTTATAAGCCTCACTCTTCTCTTTTTCCATATATTCAAATATCCCAGGATATGTTTCTAAATAATTATCAATAAACTTTTTAGCAGTCGCTATATCAATACCCAAATCTTCTGATAAACCAAAACTACTAATACCATAAAGTATACCAAAGTTAACTGCCTTAGCTGTCCTTCTCATATCTTTAGTAACTTCTTCCATAGGTACTTTAAAAATATCACTAGCTGTTTTTGTATGAATATCTTGATCATCAATAAATGCCTGTATTAAATTAGAAGCTCCAGACATATGAGCAAAAACCCTGAGTTCTACTTGAGAATAATCACTGGATAAAAGTTTAGAATCAGAATCAGCAATAAAAGCCCTTCTAATCAACTTAGAATAATCTTTTCTAGCAGGAATGTTTTGTAAATTAGGACTAATACTAGAAAGTCTACCTGTCCTAGTTAATGTTTGAGTAAAAATTGTATGAATTCTTCCATCTTCACGAACTTCATTTCTTAATCCTACTGCATAATTAGTATAAAGCTTTGCCAAAGTTCTATAATCTAAAACTTTAGAAACAATTGGGTGAACAAATTTTATTTTATCTAAAATGTCTTTACTTGTTGAATATTTATTATTTTTAATTCGCTTTGGATATGGAATAGCTAAATCCTCAAATAAAACCTTAGCTAATTGACTAGGAGACATAATATTAAAATGACTTCCCGCATCAATATAAATATCTTCCTCTAACTTATCCATCTGTTTTTTTAAATCATCTTCAACACTCTTTAAATAATCTGTATCAACCTTTATTCCTGTAATTTCCATATCTGCAAGAACTATAGATAATGGTAATTCAATATTTTTAAATAAATCTATTTCCTCATTTTCTTCTAACTCTCTCATCAAACGATTCTTAGTATCATAAATAAATTTTGCTTTTCTACAACAGATTTCTGCCAAATAATCTTCATCAACCTCTTTTGGTCTTTTATCAGTACCATATAATTCATCATAAAGAGGAATATCAACATCAAAAGCCTGTGCTACAAAACTAATATCATCCTTAATTATATAATCAAGCAAATATGTAGCAAGCATAGTATCAAAAACAACATTTTCTATATTAACATCTAAATTATGTAATACTACAATACACTTTTTTAAATCATAAGTAAATTTAGAACAAGCACAAGAAAATAATTGCTTATATTGTACAATTTGTTCTTTTGATAGAAAATAACCATTTTCTCCATCATAAATACCAATACCTAAAACTTCACTTTTACTATAAACAGACCCCCTCGTTTCTAAATAAAAAGAAAATTCTCTTTCTGAAAATAAAGAAATATCCTTAATTTCTATTATTTCTTCTATTTTCTCTTTAACCTCATTTTTTATCCCTAGTAAATCATACTTTTTAAGTAATGAATGAAATTCAAATTCATTTAATATTTCAACAAAATTTTTCTCATTAATACCATGATATCTACAATCTTCCAATGTAAAGTTAATAGGAACTTCACGATAAATAGTAGCTAAATCATAACTCATATAAGCATTATCTTTATCAGCTAAAAGTTTCTCTTTAGTTTTCCCAGTAACATTATCAATATTATTATATAAATTATCTAAAGTTTCATATTTCACTAGCAAATTAATAGCTGTTTTCTCACCTATACCCTTTACACCCGGAATATGATCACTAGCATCTCCCATTAATGCTTTTAAATCAATCATTCTAATAGGATCTACTTGATAAGTATTCTTAAACTCATTCTTATCCATCAAAATATGGCCACTTTGTTTTAATAATTTAACACAAACCTCATCACTAATAAGTTGCAACAAATCTTTATCACTACTTACAATAGTTGCTATAAATTCATCCTCTTCATCAACCATTTTAGCAAGAGTACCTATAATATCATCAGCCTCATAATTATCGATTTCAAAATGCATAATTCCCATAGCATCCAAAATCTCTTTTGCTTTTGGAAACTGTAATTTTAACTCATCAGGCATAGCTATTCTACCAGCCTTATATTCCTCATACTTATCATGTCTAAAAGTTTTTCCTTTATCAAAAGCTACCATAATATAACTTGGATTTTCTTCATCAATGATTTTATTCATCATATTAATAAAGCCATACAAAGCATTTGTAGGAAAACCCTTAGAATTTTTCATAATCTTACCTTGATACGCAGTTGCATAAAAACTCCGAAATAATAAATTATTACCATCTACCAAAATAATCTTTTTCATTTTTATCACCTGCAACTAGTATAACATAATAATAATATTTTTAACTAACTTATCTACCTAATTTTATCGCAATACCACACCTTTCACTAGAAAAACCACCTTTCTCAAGTCTCTCAATACGATCAGACATTAAAAGTACACAAAGAGTAATAATAAAATAAATAGTAAACACAATAACACCCTTCTTAAAAAATTGTTTTAATTTCATATTCATCTCTCCCTTCATTACACTTTTATTATATATGATACATTTGTTCGTGTCAAGCGAATTATTAAACATTTGTTTGACATTTTACATAAGAGATGATAAACTAAATTCAAAAGGAGGAATAGGATGGAAAAATTAACTGATAGACAAAAGCATATTCTACAAATCATAAAAAAACTAATTGCTAGTAACGGTTATCCACCTACAGTAAGAGAAATTGGAGAAAAAGCAAATCTTCACTCCCCTGCAACTATCCATTTCCATTTAAAAAAACTAGAGGAAAAGGGATATATAAAAAAAGGAAATAGTAAAAATAGAACAATCGAAGTATTAGTACCCAATGAATATTTAGAAAAGGATGAAAATGTAATAGAAGTTCCTCTTCTAGGTAAAGTAACTGCAGGTACTCCAATAGAAGCAATTGAAACACCAAATGAATTTTTTGCTCTACCAGCAAATATAGTAAATAATAAAAAAGAAGTTTTCACCTTAAAGGTAAGGGGAGAATCAATGATTAATGTAGGTATATATGATGGAGACATCCTTATTGTAGAAAGAAAAAATACCGCTTCTAATGGAGAAACGGTAGTAGCTATGAATAATGAAAATGAAGTAACAGTTAAAACATTTTATAAAGAAAATGGCTATTTCAGACTACAACCAGAAAATGATACTATGGAACCAATTATCTTACAAGAAGTAACAATTCTTGGAAAAGTAATAGGATTATATCGTAAATTCTAAGATTCTAAAAAAGAATCTTTTTATTTTGATATAATAAATTAATCTATTTATTTAATCATATTACAATTTTTCATAATAATATTGAAAATATAAAAAAATATTAAGTTTCCTTAATACCCTCAATTATCTAACATAAATCTATTAATTCACGAATAATATATCCCGCAATAAAAAGCCCAGCACAAGACGGAACAAAGGAAACAGATCCTAAATAACCCTCATTAGTTTTTATTGGAACCTCCGAAGAAAAAAGAACTAAAACTTTCTCTTTGATATTCTCATCTCGTACAAACTTTCTTAATATCCTAGCAACAGGATCATTAAAAGTATTTCTAATATCCGTAATTTGCAACTTAGAAGGATCCAAATGGTTACCAGTTCCCATACTAGAAATTAACAAAATATTTCTAAATATACATTGTCTAATAACCTCTTTTTTTATACTAATAGTATCACATGCATCTACAAAATAATCTATACTATAAGAAAACAGCTCATCAATACAAGAAGAATCAATAAATTTATCTATTTTAATCACATTACAACAAGGATTAATATCTAAAATTCTTTGTTCTAAAACATCTACTTTTTTTAATCCTACAGTAGACTCAAGAGCAGTAATTTGTCTATTAATATTAGTAATATCAATTATATCCCCATCAACAAGTATAACCGTCCCGATACCACTTCTAACAATTCCTTCTACAACATAACCACCGACTCCACCACAACCTAAAACTAAAACACATTTATTTTTAAGAAGTAAAATATTTTTTTCACCAACAATCCTAGAAAACCTAGAAAATCTATGCAACTTTTCTACAATCACTTTCAGACCCCTGGTTAACCTTAATTAATTGCTTTTGTTTTTGTGATTTTGACTGAATCAAAGAAAGTGGCTCATCATTAACAATCTTATTAATATAGGAAATCTTAGAATAAATATCCTTATTACTTAATGCCATATTATAATAATTTCTTAAACTCTTAGCATCTCTTGTATGAATACTCTCCAAAGAACTAAGTACTTTTTGTAACTCTTCCTCAGAAATAGATGAACTATTAATAACTGTAAAATCAAAATTATTCAAAAAATCTATTGTTTCATATAAATCCATAACACCTGCTTCATCAATCAACTTGAAACGACCTTTTTCTCCACTATTACTATTATCAACAGCCTCTTTAAATTTAGAAATTCTTTCATCTATAATATATCTACCAAAACCCAACTTTTCAAAAGAAACATATTTTCCCTTTTTTACATTAGGAATTTCTTTTTGCATATCAATTAAAGTCATTGAATACAAATTATCCAAACTATCATTTATCTTCTTAGGTGGCTGAGAGATCTCATAAACATCATATAAAGAAGATTCACTGCCCTCTCTAGTAGTAATTAAAAAATTTTTTTTAGAAGTCAATGAATTACTTCTCACGAAATCTAATATAGCACTAAGATCTTTTGAGTTATAATATACTGATTCTGATAACTTTTTTCCATTAACAACAACTTCACTTTCTTTCGCATCTGAAAAATGAACTCCTAAACGAATCTTTTCCGCATCCTTTAATTTAATCTCTACATTTAATATACGATTTCTATTAACGATTGGCAATACTAACATTTACAATCACCTCGTAGGCATATTATAACACAACACCTAAAAAATGGCAATAAAAAAAGTCAGATAAGAGCGTCCTGGCAAACGATAAAACCTGTCTTATTATCCAGGTGGGTGTCCTTACGCTACCTTTAGGATTCTTAAACTAGTTAAGCATTCAACACCGGTAACTGATCAAAACTCCCGTATCGTCACTTTAGTCGGTTTTAAATGTGCTGGTGTCGCATCCTCCTGACAATTTTAGTATATCATAATACCTAAAAAATATACAAGACCTTTCACCCATTTGACAGTCCAACATAAATTATACTAGGTGAGAAATATGTTTTTTAACACTCAAGACACCCAAATTTACTATGAAAAGTATGGAAATAAAGACAAATGTATTCTTATTCTACCTGGTTGGGGCAACACAAGAGAAACATTTTATCATATTATCAACAATTTTAAAGAAGATTATACTATTTACATAATTGACTATCCAGGTTTAGGAAATAGTCCTCTTCCATCCAAAGATTTAACAATTTATGATTATACCAATATAATTAGAGATTTCATGAAAAAATTCAAAATAATAAATCCCATAATAATAGCTCATTCTTTTGGAGGAAGATTAACTACTCTATTATCAGGATACTATAAAGAAACAATAGAAAAACTAATTTTAATTGATATCGCCACCATAAAACCTAAAAAAACACTATTTCAAAAGATAAAACAAAAAACTTATAAAATACTAAAAAAACTACTAAAAATATTACCATCATTAACAAGAGAAAAATATCATCAAAAATTAATAAAAATATTTGGTTCATCAGACTATCAAGCCTTACCAACGGTTATGCAACAAACATTCAAAAATATAGTAAATGAAGACCTAATAGACTATCTTTCCAATATCGAAACTGAAACTCTAATAATTTGGGGTAAAAAAGATCAAGATACACCATTAAAAGATGCTATTAAAATAAATAATCTCATAACAGACTCTGCACTTATAGTTTTCCCTGAAGCAAGTCACTATTCTTACTTACAATACCCTATATTAACAAATAAGATAATTTATGAATTTATAAAAGATAAAGACGATAAAAAAAATGAAAGTTTATAATAAACCTTCATTTTTTATATTATTCTTTACAACTAAATATATAAACAACTTTACTCTTCTCTTTTTATTTCAAAGGTTTAACAATAAATTTCCCATGATAATGCTTATTAACATCAACTTCATTTTCATCAATCCAAACACGAAGCTTATACTTTTTACTAGAATTTTTTGAAAGTACCCCTTCAGTAAGCACATAGGCTTTATTATTATATACCGAATCCAAAGACTTTACCTCTCCGTTATCCAAACTGAATCTAACTTTATCCTTAGAAAATAAAGACTCCTCACATTCATCAATTTCAATCATTTCAGAATCATCTTCTAAAATAATCTGATACCTAACATCATTTATACTTTTATTTGTAATAGAAAAAGTATAAGGTTTTCTTTTTAATCCAGAGTCATCAGAAATACCCACTTCCCCAACAATAGTAACAATATCAGCAATACCCATATCAGTTTTACCATAACGAACTAACAAAGGACCGTTCCTCACAGTATCATTTAGTTCTCTTTTTTGTATTGAAGAAAAAGCAACATATAAAAAAGAACACAAAAAAATAAAAATTATACTAACCCAAATAACAGTCATTTTAAGTTCTTCTGTTTTTATTTTTGTTATAACATGACCTACCTCACTAGCAGAATTTTTCTTAATATCTTGTGGTCTTAACTTATATTTATTAGATTTATTTGTACGCATTTTTATCACCATACTCTTATTATAAGTATAACAAAACATCAAAAAAAAGAAAACCCAAAACTAGACTTTACCAGGATAAAATTATAGATTAAGTAAAAAAAGTGATCTGAAACAAGTAAATAAAAGGATTTGCACAATTTTTCACCATCAAAAACAGTTTCATAGTATAATGAAATCACATAAAAAAAGGATGAAAAAAAATGGCAAAACCTTCAAAAAAATATTCAAATTTAAGCAAAAACGAAATTAGTTTCATAAAGGAGAAATTAAATATAACAACAATTCAAGACATTGATACTGTTATACTCAAACAATTAAAAGAGAATTTAAAAAATTAAAAGATTATCGAAATCAAAATATGATTATTTATAAACTTTAGTATGTAATTATGTGTGTAATACTTGCTTCTTTTGCTTGCAATGATATTTAGGAAGAAATTAATGACTTCGTTGTAGATAATTATTCTTGGCTTAGAACATTCTTACAAATGACTGGTGGTATTCCTATCCATATGAAAGAATTATGGGATTAGTAAATACAGAGGAGCTAAATAAAATATTATTTGATTTTTTTACTACCATAACATTCAAACAAGAAACAAATATAAATCCTTTGAATTTTATTAGAAGAGTTAATAATGGAAGTAAAAGAAGTATAACAACAACGAATGATTCCATTTATCCTTTAAATTGTTTAAATGTTTATTCTAGCAAATATAAATATTGTCTCTACACAAAATAAATAGATGAAAAATCAAACGAAATACCTGCTGCTGAAGAATTAGTAAAAGGACTAAATTTAAAAGGGATTATTGCTACTTGGGATGCTTTAAATTCTCAAACTAAAAATGTAGAAGCAGTAATATATGCTGGTGGAGACTATATAATTACAATAAAAGGAAATTAGGGGTTTTTTATCAAGATTTAATTCTTTATTTTGACTCAGATTGGTGTGATGAAATTAAAGCTGGTAATCTTAATTCAGAATATCTAACATATATAGAAAAAAGACATTCTTCTATAATTTAATATGAATGTTTCCAAACATCAGATATATATTGGTATGATAGATTAAGTGTTTGTAAAGGCATACTACTATCGGATTAGTTAGAAAAACAATAACAAAAAAGAATTTGCAAAAAACATAAGAAAAAATGCTAAGAACAAAGATAAAAAGATAGAAAAAATTATTACTACTATTGAAAATAGATATTATATTTCTAATAGGCAAGTAAAAATAGAAGAATTTAATATAGCAACAAGTAGTCAATAGTTAGTGAAAAATAAAATACATTGGCATTTAGATTTTACTTTTTATCAAGATAAGAATACTACTCTAAATAAAAAGGCTTTATTAAATTTAGAAATTATCCATAAATTTGTGTTAGCTACTTTAGAAAGAGTTAAACCTAAATATAATAAAAGTTTTAAATCTATAAGAAAACATTTATCTAATAATTTTGAAGAATATTTTCCTGAGTTTTTATATTATTTGCTTCTAAACTAACCTATTGTTTTCCATAAAAAAAACTCACTTTTCCCTTTATTTACAAGTACTTAGAGAGTTTTATTAATTAATTTATAATTTTATCCTGAGATTTTACCTTTTAAAATTATTACAAACTACAAAATATAAAATAAAACATTACCTAATTTACACATTAAAATTATAAATTATGGATTAAGACGATTAGGCCCCCTAAATAAAAATTGAGTTTCTTTAACACTTGAAATACCTAGAAGTAACATTGTAAGTCGATCAACACCAATAGCAAACCCACCATGTGGTGGACAACCATACTTAAAGAATTCTAAATAAAACTTAACATCTACATCCAAGCCCTTTTCTTTAGCGTTTTTTACTATTTCATCATAACGATGTTCTCTTTGAGCACCTGTTGTAATTTCAGTCCCTCGCCATAAAAGATCATATCCCATTAAACGACCATTTTCATCCCTCATATGATAAAAAGCTCTCTTTTCAGCAGGAAAATCTGTCACAAATAAAAATTCATGATTAAACATCTCTTGAGATAATCGATAACAAAGCCTCTCTGCTTCAGTAGTTAAATCTGTTTTTTCTACATCATCTACTTTATAACCATATCTTACTTCTAATTCTTTATAAACATCTGCCAATTTCATACTAGGAAATGGTAATTTAGGAACTACTATTTCCGTCCCAAATACTTCCTTTATCTTATCCCCATAAACTTCATTAGTTTTTTCTAAAGCATAAGTAAGCATTTCAGCTTCTAAATTCATAACATCATCATAACTATCTATATAAGAAAGTTCAACATCAAAAGAGGTAAATTCTGTCGCATGTCTACTAGTATTAGAATTTTCAGCCCTAAAACATGGAGCTACCTCAAAAATTCTATTAAAACCTGAAGCCATCGCCATCTGTTTATAAAATTGTGGACTTTGAGCTAAATAAGCAACTCTATCAAAATATTTAACTTCAAATACATCTGCCCCAGATTCACTAGCCGCTCCAATAATTTTAGGAGTATGTATTTCTGTAAAATTATTATTATACAAATACTCTCTCATATATCTAACAAGCATACTTTGTACTTGAAACATAAAACTATTTTTGTCATTTCTTAAATCTATAAAACGATAATCTAGTCTCGTATCAAGATTTACAGATTGCAAATCTTTAAAGTTAAATGGTAATTCTTCATCACTCTTACTAGTAACCTCAATACTACTTGGAATAATTTCCATTCCATTTAATTTTACTTTAGGAGATTCTACTAATTTACCAATAATTTTAACTGTACTCTCAAGTGGTAAACTATCAATTAATTCAACCATTTCTTTATTAGATTCTTCACTCTTTTCAATCGTTACTTGAACCTTCCCTGTATTATCTCTAAGTATTATAAATTGTACCCATTGTAAATTTCTAATATTATCAACAAATCCATTTATTATAACCTCATCATCATAATGATTCTTTAACTCATTAATATTTATATTTTCCATTTCTTATCACTCCTTGAAAAAGGTTAGTAGATATTTACTAAAATTTTAACCCTTATAAAAATCAAATATTACCAACCAACACTAAAATATTTATAACTAAATTCAAATTAAAAACTTATTAATGATGACAATGACAATCGCCACCACAGCTTCCATCACTTTCCTCTTCATCATGGCAATGTCCACATAAACATTCATCACCATAATCATCCCCACTTAATTTTTCATCTAAATAATATATAAGAACATCTAAACTAATTATTTCTTCTTCTTTAGTCTTTGTATTTTTAATAGACACTTCATTATTGTTTAAATCCTTACTGTTTAAAACCGCTATATATTTTGCCTCCAAGCGCTCTGCTTGTTTAAATTGACTCTTTAAACTTCTATCAGTATATTCAGTATCTACACTAAAACCAGCCATTCTAAGTTCTTGAGCTAGATATGTCGCATATTTTTTCTCCTCATCATTAACATACATTAAAAACAAGTCAATTCCCCACTCAATTGGCAATTTAATCTGTTCCTTTTCTAAAGCTAAAACAAGCCTACCTATACCTGATGCAAAACCAACACAAGAAACATCAGGTCCACCTAATTGACTACAAAGTCCATTATAGCGACCTCCTCCACCTAAGATGTTATTAGAACCAAATCCTTCAACTCGAGCCTCAATCTCAAATACAGTATGACTATAATAATCAAGACCACGAACAATGTTTGGATTTACCTCATACTTTATTTGCATAATATCTAAATAATCTTTTACTTCTTCAAATCTCTTTTTACTATCATCATTTAAATAATCTATAGTCTTAGGAGCATTTAACAAAATCTCTTTTGAAGCATCTACCTTACAATCTAAAATTCGTAAAGGATTGTTTTCAAAACGTACTTTGCAATCATCACATAGCTCATCAATATGTGGCTTAAAATAATCTACTAATGCCTCACGATAATTTTTCCTAGACTCATTATCACCCAAAGAATTAATCCATACCTTAATATCTTGTAAACCTAACATTTTATAAATATTAACAGCTAAAGAAATAACTTCAGCATCGGATAATGGATCATCGCTTCCAAGTACTTCCACACCAAACTGTGTAAGTTCCCTATCTCTACCAGCTTGTGGTCTCTCATAACGATACATAGTCCCATTATAATAAACCTTAACAGGCTGATTAGGATCACCATACATTTTATTTTCAATGTAACTTCTAACAACACCAGCAGTACCTTCAGGCCTCAAAGTAATACTTCTACCACCACGATCAACAAAATCATATGTTTCCTTAGAAACAATATCTGTATTTTCACCTATCCCTCTATGAAAAAGCTCAGTAGCTTCAAATAAAGGTGTCCGAATATATGTATAATTATACTTAGACATTGTCGCATCAATTACACTTTCTACATATTTCCAAATCTTTGCTTCTCTTCCATAAATATCATTACATCCTTTTTGTTTTTGTATCATATAAAACACCCACTTTCTATGAATTTAATTAACAATAAAAACACTTAATAATAAAACTAATTTTCTAATATCTTATTATAATAATAAGTATACAAATATTTACAAAAAAATCACCATCTACTTATAATAAAAATCAATTATCTACCAATATATATCAGAATCTAATACTAAAATAACTCTATACTATAAAACTCAAATAAACATATTTTCTAATTAACTATCAATAAATAACCACTAAAAACATATATAAAAAATAAGTTATTTATATTATATAACAACCTATTTTAATAAACAATACTTATCATATTTGAGTTTCGGTATTTTTTATCAAAATTTTTATTTTATGCCATAAAATGTCAATAAAAATTAATAAAATCATATTGTTTAGTATAAACGTTGATTTTAGATTGATATTTCAACAAATCCATTAAATTTTACCAGAACTCAAATTATCATATTTGAGTTCCCTAAAACTATTAACTATAAATATTTTATTAACAATAATCTATGAAATTTTACTAAAACTCAAATTACTATAAATCCAACTTCATAAATTCACTTATTATTTACTATTAATTCTTTTAAAATCCTTTTTCATTATCTTTTCAAACTTATTATCACTATAGCCTAAAATATCCAAAAATTCTGATAAAAAAAGTCTTGTTCTATTAGTTGACAATTCCTTATATATACTATTAGCCAGCTCTCTATCTTCACGCAATTCATTACTTAAAATTATTTCAAATATATAAATTTTACAATAATAAAAAGACTAATAACTTGTATTATATAGCCTTTTTCACAATTTTCATACCTTTTTTTAAATCATTTTTGAAAAAATTATAAGTAGTTCTAACTAACAAGTAACATGGAAGAGCTATCACAATTCCAACAATGCCAGCTACAGTTCCACCAATAGAAACAACCATAATAGTAATTAAAGGGTTAACATCATTAGTCTTTCCATAAACTCTGGGCGAAATCAAATAACCATCAAGTTGCGGAAAAATAAGACATATAACGATTGTTGAAATAACCAAAGGAGTAGACACAACACTAGCTGTTATAATAGCAATTATATTAGTAATTAAACCACCAAAATATGGAATAATCGTAGTAAGACATGCTAATATACCAAGAATCAACCAGTTCGGATGACCTACTACAAAAAACAATACACTATACTCAATCAATTGAATAATCATAAAAATTCCTAATCCTTTTAAATAATTACCAATTTCTAAATCTAGACATTTAAAATAATGATAAGCTCTTTCATTAAAAGATAACAGAATCTGTTTCATTCCTCTTCTAATTTTATCCATATCTGCTAAAAAGTAAACAAATCCTACAAAACCTACAATAAATTTACTAAAAAAATCAATCGATTTAGATAAAATATCAACTGTAGTAGAAGAGGCTAAATTACCAATTTCTTTGACTGCATCATTCAAATAATCCTCTACTTGGATTTCAAAACTGCCTAAATTTATATCAAATTTTGCTCCCACATTATCAAAAACCTCAATAACCATTTTAGCTAATAAACTTAACTGCTCATAAACAAGTGGCAAAGTAATAGCAACAATACAAATAACAATTAATAATAAAGCAACAACTACCAAAGTAACTGCCAAAGATTTACGAAATCCCCTATCCTGTAGCCATTTTATAAAAGGGGTGAAAGCATATGCAAAAACAAACCCTACTATAAAAGGGACCATAATTGCAATAACTTTTACAATGATTCCCCACCAAACACCAATATTAGTAACACCAATATACAAAAGAAGAAGCAAAGCTGTAGCATTGATGATTCTATAATTTAATTTATTAGAAAACATAAAAAATCACCTCTCTAGCCAAATAGTCGTAGGACCTAAATTTGTCAAAGAAACTTCCATTTCATGACCAAACTTACCTGTTTCTACTAAAACATATTTAGACAATTCTTTATTAAATGCCTCATAAAAAGAAAGCGCAACATCCCCCTTCATCGCCTCTAAATAACTAGGTCTATTCCCCTTAGAACAATCCCCATATAAAGTAAATTGAGATACTGATAATATACTACCACCATATTCTAAAATACTCTTATTCATTACACCATTAGCATCGGGGAAAATTCGAAGATTAAGAACTTTTTTCGCCAATCGATAAACATCATCTAAAATATCATCATTATTAAAACCTACTAAAAGTACCAAACCACTATCAATAGAGCCTACTACTTCTCCAGAAACACTAACTTGAGCCTTTCCACTCCTTTGAACTAACACTCTCATCTCATTGCCCTTTCTACCTTAGTAACATAACTATTCTTTTCAAGTGCCATAATCATCTTATCTAACTGTTCTACTCCTGTAACATAACAATTTGCCTCATAAATAATTTTATCAGTCTTACTCATTGTCGTTATCCCATCAACATTAATTCCTAACATAGAGATAATCTGAATAAAATCAACCATATGATTATCTAACGTATTTGTATGTATCAAAATACAAGTTAAATATTTCTTATTTGTATTACTATTCCAAGAAACATCCAAAGTTCTATTCTCTAACATAGATAAGTTGTGACAATGAAGTCGATGAACCCTAATACCATTCCCCTTTGTAATATAGCCAACAATAGGATCTCCATATACAGGATTACAACAATTTGCTAAATTAACTTTAACTTTATCAATACCATTAACAATAATATCAGCATCTAAATTTTTAGCTACAACTTTTTTAACTTTTGGAACTGCTTGCTCTTTCTCTTTATTAATAACATGAATAACAGTTAAGGTTGAAACTTTGCCATTTCCTACAGATAAATATATATCATCTAAATCGACTAAATTAAGGCTTTTACAAATTTCTTCTACATTTGAATTACTAAAAAATTCTGAAATTCCTAACTTTTTCTTACGTAATTCTTTTTCTAATTGATATTTACCACGATCAATATATACATCTTTCTCACTCTTAGCAAAAAAACTTCGAATCTTATTTCTTGTCTGAGTAGCCTTAACCATATTAATCCACTCTTTAGAAGGCGTTGAATTCTTATTAGTATTAATTTTTACAATATCATTATTTTTAAGTTCATAATCCAAAGGAACAATACTATTATTAACAATAGCACCTACTGTTGTTTCACCAACTTTTGTATGTATTTTATAAGCAAAATCAATAGGAGTAGCCCCTCTTGGTAATTCAATAACATCACCCTTTGGCGTAAATACATAAATATTATTATTAAGAACCTCATCTTTTACACTATTAACAAACTCTTCACTACTCATATTTTCATGAGATAAATCTATTATTGATTTGAAAAATTGTAATTTCTGTTCTGTTGTGGATTGTAAATTAGCAGTAGGTTTAGAACCACCACTCTCTTTATAAGACCAATGAGAAGCTATACCATTTTCTGCAACTTCATCCATTTGATGAGTACGAAGTTGAATCTCAAATAAATAACCATCAATCCCAAAAACTGTTGTATGAAGTGATTGATACATATTAGGTTTAGGCATAGCAATATAATCTTTAAAACGTTTAGGTAAAGGTCTAAATTTAGAATGAATTATTCCTAAAGCTAAATAACATTCTTGTTCTGTATTAACTAAAATACGTAAAGCCAATAAATCATAAATATCACTAAACTTTTTGCCTTTATCTAATTTATTAAAAATACTATAAATACTTTTAGCTCTACCCTTAATCTCATGTACAATATGATGTTCTGTTAATAAATCTGAAACCTCACGCTGCATATCGTATACAGTTTGGTCTCTTTCTATTTTTGTTTTATTTAGCTTTTCAGCTATATCATAAAAAACATCTGGTTTCAAATATCTCAATGATAAATCCTCTAGTTCACTCTTAATTTTATGAATACCTAAATGATGAGCAATAGGTGCTAAAATTTCCAAAGCCTCACGTGCTTTTACCTTTTGACGATCTTCTGGTAAAGCCCACAAAGTACGCATATTATGAAGTCTATCAGCTAATTTTACAATAATTACCCTAACATCTTCACTCATTCCTACAATAATTTTTTTATAGTAATCTATCAAATACTCATTCTCAGTAGAAAAATGAATTTTACTAAGTTTAGTAACACCTTGAACTAATTTAGTAATAACACTACCAAACTCTCCTTCTAATTCTTCATTAGAACAATCACAATCCTCCAAAACGTCATGTAAAAATCCTGCAGAAATAGTTTCATAATCTGCATATATTGTTGTTAAAATAAGGGCCACATTCATAGGATGAATAATATACCCCTCACCAGATTTTCTAAACTGACCATCATGCTTTTCTTTAGCAAAAAGATAGGCCTTTCGGATAATAGCAAGCTGCTCTTCATCCTCAATATATGTACCTATCTTAGAAAATATATCATCAATAGTAATATCATCCTTAGCCTTAGACATAGGAAACATCTCCCCTCTCTAACAATTAACTCCTTTAATTGCTTTCTCTTCATATTCATCTGTATAAATTATTTTTTGCTTTGGCGGTTTTCCAATATTCTTTTTTTCTAATAATAAGAAACAAGAAGTAGCGATAAATATAGAAGAATATGTACCAGCAATAAGCCCAAATAACATTGCCATATTAAAAGTAAAAATACCACTTGAACCTAAAAATATAAGTGCAACAACAGGCAATAAAGTAGTAATAGATGTACAAATTGATCTTGGAAAAGTCCCCCTAATACTTTCATTACATATATCATACAATTTTTCTTTTGTAATCTTTTTATAATTAATTTCTTTAAGATTTTCTCTAATTCGGTCAAAACATACAATCGTATCATTTATAGAATAACCAATAATTGCAAGAATAGCTGCAATAAACATAGATGATACTTCAAAACGGAAAATAGCAAATAACGAAAAAATAATCAAAACATCATGTATTAGCGCTACAACTCCAGAAATAGCATAACTAAGTTTAAATCTTAAAGATATATATATAATAATCCCAAATAAAGCTATTATAACAGAAAAGATAGCATTTTTAATTAATTCTTGTTTTACAACATTAGAAATTACTCCAATATTAACTTTTGCATCATATTTCTTTTCAAAATATTCATTAACTTTTTTAACTTCATTACCATTCATCGCTTTAGAAACACGAACACTAATTTCTTCTTCTGTTATCTTTATTTCATTAGAATTTAACTTTAATTCTTTTAAATCTGCTTGTACTTCACTTTTAGTAATTTTTTTATCATCTAAAGATATTGTAATATCTGTCCCTGCTTGATAATCAATACCTAATTTAAATCCCTTCATTCCAAACATAAAGGCACCAGCAATAATAACAATTATTGATAAAGCAACACACCACTTACTATATTTTAAAAATGATACATTTTTAAATGGAATCTTTTTAACTTCCTCATTTTTAGAAACATCTGGTATATCACTATCATTAACATTAATAAACAACTTAGTTTTATCATTAAAATAATTTGTCTTAACAAAAACTTGTAATAATAAGCGTGTCAAAAAAACCATTGTAAACATAATAACAAGTACTGTAATAATAAGCATGGTAGCAAAACCTTTAATACTAGATTCTCCAAAAACAAACATTATAACAGCAACTAACAAAGTAGTTAAATTTGAATCAAGAATAGCACTAAAACTAGATTTAGAACCTTCTCTAAACGCATAAGGTAAACTCTTTCCCTTATATAATTCATCTTTGATACGCGAAAATGTAATAACATTTGAATCTACTGCCATTCCAATTCCTAATACTAAAGCCGCAATTCCTGGCAGTGTTAAAACACCTCCTACAATCCAAAATACCAAAAATACTAAAAAAGTATATATCAAAACAGAAACAGAAGAAACAAATCCTGAAAAACGATAAAGAATTATAAGTAATAAGACAATAGAAACAACACCAATAATTCCTGCAATCAATGTATTCTTCAATGTTGCATCACCAAAAGAAGCACCCACTGTATTAGAAGAAATCTCTGTTAACTTACTTGGCAAAGAACCACTATTAATTAAGTCTACCAAATTACTAACTTCATCTTCGGTAAAATTACCCTGAATAATTACATCACTAGCAAATCCTTGCGAAACAGTAGCTGAACTTAAACATTTAGAACCACTTGTACCACACTTTTGTTTTTCTTTTTCATAACTATCTGTTAATTCATTATAATCAAGCCAAATAACAATAGAATTATTCTCTTGATCTTTAATTTTATTTGTAACTTCATAAAACTTATTTTTATCTTTTACACTTAATAACACTGCAGGTCTACCAGAAGAATCTTGACTAACCTTTGCTCCTCCTGCTTTCAAAACATCACTACTCATAAGTAATTTATCAGAAGAATCTCGAAAAGATAACGTCGCAACAGTTGATAACTGACTTCTAGCTTCCTCAGGATTTTTAACACCTGCAAGCTTAACTCTAATCTTATCATTTCCTTCTAAAATAATCTCTGGCTCACTAACACCTAAACTATCAATTCTTTTACTTAACGTCTTATAAGTAGCTGTCAATTTCTCCTTATTCATCTTAGATTTATCAATTGACTCTGCACGATATAAAACTTCAAAACCACCTTGTAAATCAAGTCCAAATTTTAAATTCTTAAAAAGAGGAACAAACAAACAACAAATAGACAATACAATAACTACCAATAAACATGTTGTTGTCATAACCCTATTTTTCTTATTTTCTTTATCCATCCAAATCACCTCATCAAATTCTTTGTTCTCTATCAAAATATTTTTTTCTTCTTACTTGAGCAACTTTATCTTGAACATATTTTTCTATTTCTTTTTCATCAATATGCATAATATCATCAACTATATCAGAAAGCATTAAATCCCGTCCTCTAAACCACTTTATCTCAACCAAATAATTCCAAAGATCAGCATCATGCAAATAACCATAACCTAACCGATGCAGCTCCATTAACTTTGCATACAAAGCAGGCTTTACCCTCTTATATAACTCCTCAACAGAAGAAAAAGTAATTTCCATAACTAACACCTACCAAACTAATATTATTATACATCATTATCTCATTACTTCAAAGCAAAAAATATATAACTAATAAATAATATATAGAATATATTTTTTTATAATTAACAACTACAAAAACTAACCTAATAAAATTTCATTTACAAACAAAAAAACTAAGCCCATAGAAAATTACCACAAAGTATTTATAAAAACTTATTTTGATTAAAAAACACCTCTTAATAGTATATTATAACACAAAATGGTTAATCTTTATTATTTATCTTAGCTCTAGAAAAGTTTTTATAATAAACTTCTTTTAATCTTTCTGTAGTAACATGAGTATACACTTGAGTTGCTTTTATACTTTCATGTCCTAATAATTTTTGTACTGTCGTCAAATCACAACCCTCATTCAATAAATGAGTAGCAAAACTATGACGTATCATATGTGGAGATATATTCTTTTGAATACTAGTTTCTTTAATAATCTTAGATAAAATATAACGAACTCCCCTCTCTGTCAAAGCATCTCCATTTTTATTTAAAAACAAATAATCACTTTCACCTACATTTAAAGATATATACCCATCATGAAGATAATTATTCAAAGCATCACTACAATATTGACCATATTTTACAATTCTTTCCTTATTACCCTTTCCAAGAATTAAAATACGCATCTGCTCTATATCAATGTCACTTACTCGGATATTAACTAACTCACTAACACGAACGCCAGTAGCATATAACATTTCTAATAATACTAAATCTCGCTGTCCAAGAGGAGTACTACAGTCAGGTACTAAAAACAACTCTTCCAACTCATTATATTCAAAATATCTTGGTAACTTTTTATCTTTTTTTAATCCATGAACTAATGAAAAGGGATTACTAGAAATAACTCTCTCATTGGCCAAATACTTATAAAAACCACGTAAAGAACTCAATTTACGATCAATAGAAGAATTTACATCCTTCTTCTCATCTTTTAAATACATTAAATAAAAACGCAAATCATCATAAGTTACTTTATTAAAAAGTAATCCCTCCTTATTTAAATAATCAAAATACTCATAAATATCTTTAGAATAATTAGTAACTGTATGAAAAGAATAATTCTTCTGATATTGTAAATACTCTAAATACTCTTTAATACATTCACTTTTATTACTCATAAAATTACCACATCCTAAAAAATAACCTTAAAGTGATTATATCATAGTTTTTCTTTCTTCATAAAAATAAAAAATACATATCAAATCTATCTAAAATTCGAATATGTATATATTATTATAGTTATTAAATAACAAAAGAAACAATTGCTAATACAATTAAAACAATACCACAAACTCTAATAGCTGTAGGAGACTTTATTTTAGAAGACTCTCTTTCTGTTACCTTCTTCGGATTAATAAGCATTGGTACTCCTATAATAATTATTAAAACTGAAAAAATAATATCTACCATATATTCTCCTCTTTTATACAAACTAACTATTTTTTATAATCACATTCACTACATTTTACTACCCCTTTTTTTTCTACTAGTAAATTACCACATTCTGGACACACCTCTCCTGTAGGTAAATCCCATAAAGCATATTTACAATTAGGATAATTATCACAACCATAAAAGGTTTTACCTTTTCTTGTTTTCTTCTCTACAATATTACCATCACATTTAGGACAAGAAACAATACTTTTTACTTCTTGTTCATCTTTTTTTATATATTTACACTCTGGATAATTAGAACAAGCAACAAATTCACCATAGCGACCTTTTCGAATAACTAAAGGATGACCACATTCTGGACATGCTTCACCTGTTTCCACTGGTTCTTTTTTCTCCATAGAATCAAAAGCATTCTTGACTCTTGGCTCAAATAATTTATAAAAACCAGCTAATACTTCATTCCAGACCAATTTACCTAGAGCGATATCATCTAACTCCTCTTCCATATCTCTAGTATATTCCACATTTATTAAATCATTAAAAAATTCCTGTAATTTATCTGTAGTCTCAATACCAATCTCTGTAGGCTTAAACTTTTTCTCAATAACATCAACATAATTTCTTTCTTTAATAGTATCTATCGTTTTAGCATAAGTAGAAGGTCTACCAATTCCAAGTTCCTCCATTTCCTTAATTAATTTAGCCTCACTATATCTAGCTGGTGGTTTGGTAAAATGTTGTTCAGAAGAAACATCAGTTGTTATACACTTCTCACTTTCACCTATTTCTGGTAAAATACGATCTTCACTAGACTCATAATCTCTATAAACTTTCAAATAACCATCAAAAATCAAAATTTGACCCGTAGTTTTAAACTTATAATCACAATTATCAAAAATAATAGTAGTCTGACTAACTTTAGCATCACTCATTAAAGAAGCTAAAGTTCTTTTATATATTAATGAATACAATTTAAATTCATCATTAGATAAATATTGTTTAACATTTAAAGGATCCCGAAAAACACTTGTTGGACGTATAGCTTCATGAGCATCTTGTACATTCTCTGTCTTTTTACTTAATTTTATAGAACCAACATACTTTTTACCATAGTTTTCTTCAATATACTTCATAGCTGGTCCTACAAAATCATTAGATAACCTAACGGAATCCGTTCTCATATAAGTAATCAAACCAACTGTCTCACTACCTAAATCTATACCTTCATATAATTTTTGAGCAATACTCATAGTCTTCTTAGCTGGAAAACCTAATTTAGTAGAAGCTTCTTGTTGTAATGTAGAAGTAATAAAAGGCATTTTACCTTTCTTATTCTTATCTTTTTTTTCAATATTACTAACAATATAAGTATCGCTAATATTATTAAGTACTTTTAAAGCATCTTCCTCACATTTTAACTCAATATCATCATCTTTATATTTAAACAATAAAGCCTCATACTCAGGAAATTTAGCAGTAATAGTCCAATATTCTTCAGGACAAAAGGCCTCTATTTCCCTTTCTCTATCAACAATCAACTTCAAAGCAACACTCTGAACACGGCCAGCACTTTTAGCACCAATCTTATTTTGTAAAAGTTTTGATAACCGAAAGCCTATTATTCTATCTAATATTCTTCTAGTCTCTTGACTCTTAACTAAATTATCATCAATAACAGTAGGATTATTAATAGCATCAACAACCTTGTCATGAGTAATCTCATTAAATAATACTCTTCTATAAGAATCATCTTTTATTCCAAGAGCATCCTTTAAATGCCATGCAATAGCCTCCCCTTCACGATCTGGATCACTTGCTAAATAGACAATATCACTATCTTTAACATCTTTTTTTAATTCCTTAATAATTTTACTCTTACCCTTGATAGGAACATAATTAGGTGCAAAACCATCTTCAATATCAACACCTAAACCATATTTGCCAGTAGTAGCTAAATCACGAATATGCCCCTTAGAAGAAACTACTTTATAAGATTCTCCTAAATATTTTTCAATTGTTTTACTTTTACTAGGACTCTCCACAATAACCAAGTTTTTTGCCATAAAACACATCCTCCACTAAAATACTTATACTCATATTTTATTTTTTTGTCAAGAACAGAATTTTTATTGAAAAACAAAAAAATATTCTCATTCCAAAACAACTATTCACTTATATAATACTCAAAAAACAATAAACTTACCAATTTATTTAAAAAAATTTCGTTCTATCCTAGATTGCAGGAAATAATTCTTAAAATGATGTTGACATAATTAAAAATATAAACACTTTATATTCATCCCTTATAAACTAGGGCTAAGCTAAAAATTAAAAAACTACTATATCTCACTATTTTTATTATCTAAATATTCTCTTACAGGACCATAACTTTTTCTATGTTCTTTTAAAACCCCATATAAAGAAATAGCCTCCAAGTGTTTTTTAGTAGGATAACCCTTATTATTCTTAAAATCATACATAGGATATTTTTTATCTAATTCCACCAACATACGATCCCTAGTTACCTTAGCAATCACACTAGCAGCACTAATAGTAACACTAAGTAAATCTCCTTTAATAATTGAAGTAGTAGGAATATCTAATTTTAGAGGCATTGCATCAATCAAAACATGTTCTATTTTAACCTTCTTCCTACATTGTAAAATAGCCTCCATCATAGCTTTCTTAGTAGCCTCATAAATATTTATCTCATCTATCACCTCATTAGATATTATACCTATTCCAATCCCTAAAGCTTGTTTTTTTATTTCCTCATAAAAATAAAGTCGTCTCTTTTCAGATAACTTTTTAGAATCAGTAAGACCATCTAAACAAAACTTTTTTGGTAAAACAACACAAGCTGCCACTACTGGTCCAACCAAAGGTCCACGTCCTACTTCATCAACTCCCGCAATAAACTTTAACCCCTCTTCTTTTAAATTTTTTTCATACCAATAAAAATTATTACTTTGACATATTAAATATTCTAATTGTCTTAATAATTTTCTATCACTTTTCTTATTCTCTATTTTTTTCATAAAATAACAAAATTCTATATTAGAAACTTTATATGAAAAAAGTAAAATAATTTGTTCCTTTTTACAAAACTTTACACTAATATCAAAAGCATCATATACTTTAGTCTTAATATTTAAAGAACTAGTAATCTCATCCCACTTTATCTTGTTATAAACTGCTGAAGAACAAGAAAGAGATATAATCGAGCATTCAATAATAATATCTTGTAAAACTAATGCAGCATCACCTACTACAATAAAATCATTCTTGGAAAAAGAAAGTTCTTTTAATTTATTCAAAACATCAAATTTATTCATACTATACCTCTAACTAATTAAAAAATCACTAACAAAATACATTATAACTCATAATCTATCAAAAGTAATAGGTCCAAAATACCCATTTTTTAAATCACGAATAATAATAGAAGAGACTTTTTCATAATCAACTACTCCCCCCCGTGATAAAACTCCTCGGCGTAAAGCTATTTTATCATAAACCTCAATTAAATCATCATCTAATTCTAAAATACCATAACGCTCTTTCAAACTTTCTGGATATAATTCATATAATTTTCTTAATATAAAACTTGCTATTGAATCAATATTTAATATCTCTTCTTTAATCGCTGAAAAACTAGCTAATATATGAGCTGCCTCTTGATCACTAATTTTAGGCCATAATATACCAGGAGAATCTAATAACTCTAAGTCTTTATTAATTCTAATCCAACTTAAACTTTTAGTAAAACCTGGAGTATTTCCAACTCCTGCTGACTTTCTACCAACTAATCTATTAATAAGTGTACTCTTACCAGCATTAGGAATTCCAACAATTAAAACCCTTCCAGCTCTAGGTTTAAGTCCCCTTACTTCTCTCTTTTTATTTTCAACTTCCATTATTTCTTTAGTTATAGAAATAAGTTTTAAAACATTATCTCCTTTCATTAAATCGACTGGAATAACTCTATACCCTTGTTGTTCATAATATTTAATAATTTTATCAGTTTCCTTCTTATCACATAAATCATATTTAGTCATCACTAAAATACGTGGTTTATTCTTAATTAAATCATCTATATCCACAATTTTAGATGATAAAGGCATCCTAGCATCTATAACCTCATACACAACATCTATTAAATTTAACTTTTCAATTATTTCCCTTTTGGTCTTAGCCATATGCCCAGGATACCAGTTTATTGTTGTATTTTGTCGATTTTCCATTTATTTCACTCCTTTTTTTGAGTTTGATG
>CAOJZZ010000019.1 GCA_948466315.1 uncultured Mycoplasmatota bacterium
CCGAATTAATATTTTTTACGACTTATTTAGGTGTCACATCATTGACAACTAAACAAGGATAAAATCTTCTAATTTTAGTATAACAAACATTTTAATTTCCAAAAAAATAGAGCTATTGCTCTTATTTAATGTATTTATATTTTACTATTTTTTAGGTTTAATAATTCTTTTAACTCCTTTTAATCCTTGATATAATTTATATTCTTTAGAAATTCCAATTTCAAAAGGTCCAAGTAATTCTTCAACATACCCACCAAAGCCCTTTTTAAATTCATAAACACCATAATCCTTACCATCTTTATTGAACACATCTTGAATACCATAGAAATTATACCTTTGATACTTGTTATCAGCAGCATACTTAATAATTTCCCACTGTAAGCGATATTGCCCACAAAAACTCATAAATTTAGCATAAGAACCACTAAACAGATAAACAATTTCATCACCATAAAGTATAAACATAGCAGCAGATAATGGTACTAGATTACCATTTTCCTGTTTTATTTTCAAAGTATCAATAATCTTTTGTTCATTATTAGTAATATCTTTTTTCATAACTTCTTTTTTCTTTTTATTTGAAGCTCCGTCTGACAATTCATTTATTTTCTCTAAAAGATTGACATTTTCTTGCTTTAAAGTTTCTATATATGTATCACAATTAAGATAAACTACTTTAAAGGTAACATTATCCTTAAATTCATCATACATACTTTCATAATAAGAAAGAGATTTATCATTAAATGATCGTCTATCACAAGTATCACTAGTAATTTTTTTAAAGATACTTAACTCTTCCTTTGCTAAAGTCTTTACTTCTAATTTAAATTTATTTATTGTTTTATTTATATTATTTCTTGTACTACTACGAAAAGTTTTAAATAATTCATCCTTTTCTAATCCATTTATATCCATGCAATAACACCATTTTACCTGAGGGGAGGTTGTCTTTTGATAACCAAGATTCAAAAGGTAAGAAGCAATATGACGATTATCTACACCCTCTATTTCATTAGCATCTATATCACGAGATACGTGTGGTATATAAGGATCAATTATTAAGCGTAAAGCTTTCTTTGACTTTAAAAATCTAACTACCTCCTTAGTCATAAATTTAAGTAATTCCTTATCTTCATAATCTAAAATAAATCCTTTTAAACTCTCAAATGTCTTTTTACCCATAAAATTATGATTAGTACTAGATAACATAGCAGCAGCAATAATATTTTTATCCTTTTTAACACCTACTAAATAAGTTTCATGACCTGCTTTTCTTAAATGATTTCTCATCATTACTGTTTGAAAAAAGTTTTTCGTTTTATGTGTATTAACAAAAGATGTAAATTCTTCTTCATTTAATTCTATAAATTTCATCTTTATCACCTAATTTTAGTATAAACTAAATTATAATTTTTTTAAACAAATTTTAAATGACAAATTTTAGAATAGCTAAACATATTCTTTTGAATATTCAAATAAATGTTTAACTAAGTTACAACGGAAAATCATCTTTTATAAAAAATTAATGTATTATGGGACTGAAAATAACATACAAGAATAATGTACAATATTTTGAGAAACACAGC
This sequence comes from uncultured Mycoplasmatota bacterium, assembly GCA_948466315.1. GTDB lineage: Bacteria > Bacillota_I > Bacilli_A > RF39 > UBA660 > CAOJZZ01. Next base: position 1,587 of record CAOJZZ010000019.1, read on the forward strand.
ATTTTGAGAAAGAGTTTTCATAGTTAATGTAATCCTTTCTATACTCATATTTGATTACTCCTTTCTTTGAAGGAGTATTATATCATTTACTGACATTTTCAAAAAACGATATAACATGACATCATCACAAAATGATTACACATTATCATTATGATTAATACAAAAAAAGAAAAAATAAGAACAAATTCAAAATAATTATAATAATATGATGATTTAAACATAATGACTGATAAATAATTTAAAGAAATTCGTACCAACATCTGTAAATCCTTATTAAAAGTAACAATTTATATAACTATCTAATTGTTAAAAATTGTTATTAATCAGCAATAAAATATCAAAGAACTAATAATTTAGTATTGATGATAATTTTTTACTAAAGTATATATTTATAAATATTCTAATAAAATACTAAGTAGCCCTATTATTAGATGACTTTTCATCAAATGTTTTATCTGTACTACTAGGCTCGGTTCCCTTTAAAAAATACATCATCTTTTTCTTAGTAGCTTTTTCATTAACTGGCTTACCAGAAATAGGGTCTACTAAAACAGAAGAAATATTATCAGGTGTTTCATACCAACTACTCTTATTATCTTTTCCCTTTTCATACTCCTCAACTGATTTATACCAAATATTTTGAGCATATTTATACTCTGTATTACTAAGATTTTTATTATTATCATATCCTATCCAAACTGCACTAACTATATCTTTATTAAAACCAATATTCCAATTATCACTATTAGTCGTTCCACTTTTTAGAGCGTATTTATGAGTAAGTTTTGATGAAAGGTTAATAGCTGTAGGGTAATTATAATCAATATAATCAGGATCATAAGTAGCAGTTAACATATTATTTAAAATAAAAGTTAAACTAGGATTTAATACTAATTCTTTATTTTCATTAGCCTTATATAAAACTTTTCCAGAAGCATCGACTACTTTTTGTATAAAATGAGGCTTAACCTTATAACCTAAATTAGCAAATGCCGAATATCCTCCAGCCATTTCTACAATATTTATTTCATTTGTACCAAGAGGAAGAGAAGGAATATCTTCTAATTTAGAGGTAATTCCTACTCGTCTAGCCACATTAATCAAAGCATCACTTCCTAAAAACAAATGAGTTTTAACAGCATAAATATTTTCTGAATAAGCAATAGCAGTAGCCATAGAAATAGGCTTATTTCCATATGTATTATTATAATTTTTAGGAGCATAATCATTTTGATTATTAAAAGTAAAAGTAGTAGCCTCACTAGTAAAGGCAGAACTAGAAGTAAAACCATTTTCTAAAGCTGCATAATACAAATATGGTTTCATCGTTGAACCAACTTGTCTCATAGAATCAATCGCTCGATTATAAGAAGAATCACTATAATCTTTTCCCCCAATTAAAGCAAGAACTCCTCCAGTATTTGGATCCATCATAACAGCAGCTGTTTCAACATCTGACTCCTTTGGTATAGTCTCTTGAATAGTCTTCTCTAAATTTCTTTGAGCATTAATATCTAAATTAGTATAAATTTTAAGACCTTTTGTATCACTATATGAACTAGGTATAGCATCAATTGTCTCAAGCTCCTTAATAACAGCATCTTGATAATACATAATAGTACTCAATTCTTCCTCATTATCTTTACCAATAATATTAAGCTTTTCTTCATAAGCACTATTTTTTTCTTTTTCAGTAATAACTCCATTCTCTACTAATAAATTCAAAATAATAAGCTGCCTTTTCTTAGCTAAATCATAATTAATTAAAGGTGAATAATTAGCAGGAGATTTAGGTATACCAGTAAGAAGAGTAGCCTCAGCCAAATCTAAATCTTTAGCTGACTTATTAAAATAAAATTTACTAGCATTCTCTATTCCATATTTACCATGACCATAATTTATCGTATTTAAATATCCCTCTAATATTTCATCCTTTGAATAATTAGCCTCGATTCTAATAGTGTACCACATCTCATCCCATTTTCTTTTCCAAGTTTTATCAAAATCTAAAAATAAATTTTTAGCATACTGTTGCGTAATAGTAGAAGCACCCTGTTTTGTCTCATGACTTGTTATATTAATATAACTAGCCTTTAAAATTCTAAAAAAATCAAACCCTTTATGTTTATAAAAGTTTTTATCCTCAGTATAAACAGTTGCGTTAATAACCTCTTTAGAAATATCCTCTAAACTTACCCATTGTTTTGATTCATTACCCTGAAAAAACACTTCCTGATTTTTATCATATAACACCAAACTATTAGCACTATTAATTTTTAATTTAGGAGAAACTTTAGCATAAATAATTACTCCCGCTAAACCAATAATTATAAGTATAAAAATAAATGAAATAAACTTTAAAAATAATCTCTTCTTCTTTTTCATGAATTTTCCTCCTTTTATTAGTATAAAAAGGAAAGAACAAAATATGTATGAAAATTTAAAGAGTTATGATATAATCTATACGAACAAATTTGAAAGCAAGTGATAAAATGCCTAAAATAAATATTTTAGTATCATTAATTACTAATGAACAACAGAAAAATTGGACTTATAAAGCTCTTTTAAAAAAAAATTCAAAAGAATTTTTATATAATGAACAAGATGATAAAAGAACGAAGGTAAAATTTAATTGTGAAAAAAAAGAATTAATAAGAGAAAATCAAGAATTACTGATGACTTTTAATTTTAAAGAAGATGAAATTACTTATGGGAAAATATTTATTAAGGATTTAAAAAAGAATTTATATGTAACCATTAAAACTAATAGTATCTATCAAGATGATAATAAAGTAGAAATAAATTATTTATTAGAAAACGAATTGTACAAATACAAAATTGAGGTGATAAAATGAGCATAATAAAATCTTTGACTAATGATATTAATGAAATAATAAAAAAAGTAGGCTATGAAATAGAAAATTTAATATTGTATCCTTCTAATAGAAAAGATTTAGGACAGTATCAATTAAATGATGCAATGTTACTAGCTAAAAAATATAAAAAAAATCCTAAAGTAATAGCCGAAGATATTGTTAAAGAACTAGAAAAAGACGAAAGATTTACTAATTTGAATATCGCAGGACCTGGCTTTATTAATATTTCTTTATCTGATAATTATTTAATAGAATCACTAAATATAATTGCAAATAATCTAACAGAAAACATCGATAAATTACCATCTAAAAAGATAATTATTGACTATGGTGGAGCTAATGTCGCCAAAGCCTTACACGTAGGACATCTAAGAAGTGCTAATTTAGGAGAAGCTCTAAAGAGATTGGCTAGATTACTAGGTTATGAGGTCTTAGGAGATGCTCATTTAGGAGATTATGGAAGACCACTAGGTTTAGTTATTTTAGAAATAAAAAAATTATATCCATCTCTCCCATATTTTGATGAAGCTTATCAAGGTGATTATAGTGAAGTCAATCTACCTATTGATAATACTGATTTAGAAACCATTTATCCTATAGCTTCAACAAAATCAAAAGAAGATGAAGCCTATTTAGAAGAAGCACGCCAAATTACTTTGAAAATTCAAAATCATGAAAGAGGTTATTATGATTTATGGCAAAAAATAGTAGCAATTTCTAAATCAGAAATAAAAAAAGTCTACGAAGATTTAGATGTTTACTACGATTTATGGTTAGGAGAAAGTGATGCTGTTGAATATTTAGATGAATTAATAGAAATATATACTAAGAAAAATCTATTAAAAGAAAGTGATAATGCTAAAATAATCGAAGTAAAAGAAGAAACAGATAAAGCTCCTATGCCCCCTCTTTTATTTATAAAATCTAATGGCTCAATTTCTTATGAAACAACAGATTTAGCAACCATTCTTCAAAGAAAAAAAGAGTATAATCCTGACGAAATTTGGTACTGTGTTGATGCCAGACAGGAACTTCATTTTATTCAGACTTTCCGTGCAGCCCATAAAGCCGAATTAGTATCAGAAAAAGTCAATCTAGAATTTGTAGGTTTTGGTACAATGAATGGTAAAGATGGAAAACCATTTAAAACTAGAGATGGTGGCGTAATGACTTTAAAAAATCTAATAAGTATTATTAATGAAGAAACACTAAAAAGACTTGATGAAGAAACACTATCTTTAGAAGAAAGAGAAAAAACAGCTAAAACAGTAGCCATAGCAGCCCTAAAATATGCTGATTTTTTACCATACCGTGGAACAGATTATATTTTTGAAATAGAAAAATTTACTGATTTAGAAGGAAAAACAGGGCCTTACTTATTATACTCTACAATAAGAATGAACTCTCTTTTAGAAAAAGCAAAAAAACTCCCTCAAGAACAAATTAAAGTTCTTTCTAGTGAAATAGAACATGAATTAGCCTTAACAATACTACAGTTACCAACTATTTTACTAAAATCCATCTCTTCAAAATCATTAAATGATATAGCTGAATATTTATATAATATTACCTCTCAATATAATAAATTTTATTCAGAAAATAGAGTTTTAACAGAAAATGATAAATCAAAACAAGAATCATGGCTTACCTTAACTAAATTAGTCTATCAAATTAATAATATGTTATTAGATATTCTAGGTATAAAAGTACCAGAAAAAATGTAAAAAGTATTGTATTTGTAAAAGATATATGTTATAAGTTTATTGGTAAATTTTTATGAAAAAAATAAAAACAAATACATAAATAATTATATAATCAAGATAATAATGTATAGTTTAGAATTATTAATTTGTATAAAAATTAAAATAATAAATAATTTACAAAATTTTTTATTCAACTAACAAATTAACTAAATAAGCATATAATGATTTAATATAGGAGGGCAATATGAGTCTTAAAGAAATGACTAAAGAAGAATTAGAATTATTATCAAATAAAGACATTACCAATTTAATATTAGAAGAAGGTAATAAGCCAATAAATACTGCTGATTTATTCAAAGAAATAATAAAATTATTAGAATTGCCAGCAGATACATTCGAAACAAAAATAGGAGATTACTATACAGCATTATCAACAGATAAAAGATTTATTCTTTTATCAGATGGTACTTGGGATTTAAGAAGTCGTCATACTTCTGATAAAGTTGTAAAGATAACAGAAGAAGATGATGAAGATGAAGAAGATGAAACAGCAAATACTAAGGAAGAAATAGAAGAACAACCAGAAGAAGATAATTTTGATGATACAGATGATAATGATTATGATGATGATGCAAATGAAGAATTAAAAGACTTAGTAGTTATTGATGAAGATGAATTAGAACTAGAAGAATAATCTAGTTTTTTACTTTAACATTTGCTATAATAATAGCAATTAAGCCATGAAAGGGTGATAAAATGATAGAAAGATTAGAAGCTACTTTAGAAAAATATCAATATTTAGAACAAGAGTTAACTAAGACTGAAGTTTTAAGCGATATCAAAAAAACAAGAGAATATTCTAAAGAAATGTCGTCCTTAGAAGAAATAGTTAATTGTTATAAAAAATATAAAAAAGTCCTAGCTGATATTGAAAATACTAAGGAAATGACTAAAGACTCCGAATTAGGAGATATGGCCAAAGAAGAATTAAAATCATTAGAAGTAGAAAAGGAAAGATTAGATGGAGAACTTGAAATTTTATTAATTCCCAAAGATCCTAACGATGAAAAAAATGTTATTGTAGAAATAAGAGGAGCTGCGGGTGGAGATGAAGCAAATATTTTTGCTGGTGATTTATTCAGAATGTATACCAGATACGCTGAAAAAAAAGGCTTTTCCTATCAAGTTTATAACTCAATTGATGGCAGCTCTGGTGGTTTTAGCCAAATCGAATTTATTATTAAAGGAAATGGTGCTTATTCATTATTAAAATATGAAAGCGGCTCACATAGAGTTCAAAGAGTTCCAGTAACAGAATCAAATGGAAGACTTCAAACCTCAACCGCAACGGTTTTAGTAATGCCTGAAGCAGATGAAGATACTGAAATAGAAATTAATCCAAATGATTTAAGAATTGATATTTATAGATCAAGTGGTTGTGGAGGACAAGGTGTAAATACCACTGACTCTGCTGTAAGAATTACTCATTTACCTACCAATACAGTAGTTACTTGTCAAAATGAAAGAAGTCAAATTCAAAATAAAGAACAAGCTATGAAAGTATTAAAATCACGTCTTTATGAATTACAAGAACAAGAAAAAGCAGCTAAAGAAGGAAATGAAAGACGTAGCAAGATAGGAACAGGAGACCGTGCTGAGAAAATAAGAACTTATAATTACCCACAAAATAGAGTTACAGATCATAGAATAGGTTTTACTACTAAAAATCTTGATCGTGTAATGGATGGCGATTTAGAGGAAGTAATTTCTGCTTTAATTCAAGAAGATCAAAAAAGAAAATTGCAAGGAGAAGAGTAATGATTTATAAAAAAGCTAAAAATATCAATAAAAGCAGTCTTTATAATAATATCTTTACTTCCCCTTCAAAAAAATATAAATATTTTAAAAGTAGAAAAATCTTTCTAAAAGGCTAACATGACAGTAGAAGAATTATTAATATTTGGTAAAAAGAATTGCCACTCTGCCCATGCCAAAATCCTTTTAGCTGAGCTAATTAATAAAAATCCCCTAGAATTATTACTAAATTTAAATGAAATAGTACCAAAAGATAAAGAAAAATTATATAAAGAAGAAATACTAGCTCTAAAATCAGGTAAACCATTACAATATGTAATGGGATATGTTAATTTTTATGGAAATAAGTTCTACATTAATGAAGATGTTTTAATACCAAGATTTGAAACCGAAGAATTAGTTGATAATACAATAAAATATATAAATGAATTTTTCACAGAACCTGTGGATATAATTGATTTAGGTTGTGGTAGTGGTGTAATAGGTCTTACTTTAGAAAATAAAGTTCCCACAAAAACTGTGGATTTAATAGATATAAGTAAAAAAGCTCTAAAAGTTACATACAAAAACTGTGAAAAGCACCATTCAAAAGCTAATATTATTAAAAGTGATATGTTTAAAAATGTTACTAAAAAATATGATGTTATAATAAGCAATCCTCCTTATATAAAGGAAAATGAAAAAATAGAAGAAATTGTCAAAAATAATGAACCCCATTTAGCCTTATATGCAGGAAAAAATGGATTGGATTGTTATAGAAAAATATTAGAAAATATCAATAATCATATGAAAGCAAAATGTCTAATAGCCTTTGAAATAGGTATGACTCAAGCTCAAGATATTATTGAAATAGTAAAAGAAAACTTAAATAATGTTCAAATAGAAGTCAAAAAAGATTTATCAGGAAAAGATAGAATGTTATTTATTTTTAAAAATATTGTATAAAATATTAATAAAAATCTCACTATTAAATTGAAAGTGAGGTTTTTCAATGAAAAAAGCAACTATAATTTTAGCTATAATAATTACTATTTTATCAATAAATAAACAAGAAAATATTAAAATACCCAAAGAAGCTATTCGTTTTAGAGTAATAGCAAATAGTAATGATAAAAAGGATCAGGATTTAAAGAAAAAGGTAGTTAAAGATTTACGAAAAAATATTGCAACTATTAAATATACTCCTAAAGATTTAACTTCATCTAGAGAAAATATAAAAAGTAGTATTCCTAAATTTGAAGAAACAATAAAAAACACCTTACAAAAAGAGGGGACCAACGAAATATATTCTATAAACTATGGTATGAATTACTTCCCTGAAAAAAACTATCAAGGAGTAATTTATGAAGCTGGCAACTACGAATCTCTTGTTATTACTTTAGGTAATGGTCTAGGAGAAAATTTCTGGTGTGTCTTATTTCCACCATTATGTCTACTAGATGAAGAAAAACAAACAGAAAATGTTGAATACACATCATTTATTAAAGAAATAATTGCAAAGTATTTTTAACTTTTTTAGATAAATCAATCTAGTATCGAATAAAATATATAAGGTGATAGAATGCAACAACTCCTTATATATTTTTTTATAGCAATCGGTCTAAGTATGGATGCCTTTTCACTCTCACTAGCCTATGGTACCAATAATATTCCTTACAAAAAAATAGTATTATTGAGTCTATTTGTTGGTATATTTCATTTCTTTATGCCTCATCTAGGAGCTATTATCAGTAATACTTTACTAAGTAAATATATTATGAACGCCAATATAATAGTCGCTATAATTTTACTAATTTTAGCCTTAGAAATGTATCTATCTAGAAATGAAGAAAAAAAAGGAACGATTACTAGTATCTTATCAATTTTAGTATTTTCCTTTACCGTTAGTATAGATAGTTTTTCAGTAGGAATCGCTTTAGGTTTAACTAATAAGAGTATTTTATTACCAGCAATAATTTTTTCTTTTGTAAGTACAATATTTACTTATTTAGGACTAGTTCTAGGAGAAAAATTATATACCAAGTATGATAAAAAAGCCATCTATGTAGGAATTGGTATCTTAGTAGTTATTTCTCTCGGCTATTTATTATAATGTTTGACAATGAGTAAGTAAATATTACTTGAATACGTTGACAAAAGAAAGAGTTTTACTTATGATTAAATTGGGTGATAAGAAATGATAGTAAATTTAACAAAAATTTTGAATAAAGCTAAAAAAGAACATTATGCTATCCCTCATTTTAATATTAATAATTTAGAATGGGCCAAATATATTTTAGAAATATGCAATGAAAAGAATATCCCAGTTATATTAGGAGTTAGCGAAGGTGCTGCTAAATATATGGGAGGATATAACACAATAAGTGCTATGGTAAATGGTCTAATAAAAGATTTGAATATAAAAGTTTCGGTTTGTTTGCATGTTGATCATGGTACTTCAACAGAAAGTTGTATCAAAGCTATCGATGCTGGATTCAGTTCTGTTATGATTGACGCTTCTAAATATGAATTAGAAAAAAATATTGCTATTACTAAAGAGGTTGTTGATTATGCTCATGAAAGAGGAGTAAGTGTTGAAGCTGAAGTTGGACATATAGGTGGAACAGAAGACAATATAACTAATAGTTCTACTAATGCAACATTAGAAGAGTGTCAAATGTTATATGAAAATACCAAAATAGATGCCTTAGCTCCAGCACTAGGTAGTGTTCATGGATTTTATAAAGGAGAACCAAACCTAGACTTTGAAACGATGCAAAAAATAAATGATATCTTACCAATACCTTTAGTATTACATGGTGGTACTGGTATTCCAGATGACAAAATAGAAAAAGCTATAGCTTGTGGTATCACCAAAATTAATATTAATACTGACCTACAAGTTGCTTGGAGTAAAGCAGTAAGACAATATTTATCAGAAAATAAAGATGTTTATGACCCAAGAAAAATAATAAGTAGTGGGGAAAATGCCATCAAAGAAAGAATTTCTCAAATCATTACCTTACTTAAAACAAAAGAAGAATCTTAAAAGAATGGAGGTGTAACATGAAAATAATGGAAGTAGAGGGTGGAAACCAATTAACTGGAACCATTAGGATAAGTGGAGCAAAAAATGCAACAGTTGCTCTAATACCAGCCGCGATTTTATCTGATGAGGAATCAACTATTTGTAATATTCCAGAAATAACAGATACAAAAGCTCTTTGTGATATTCTAAATTTATTAAATGTAGAAGTAAAAAGAGCTAGTGAAAGTATAATAATTAATCCTCAAAAGATGAAAAACGTAGAAATAAAAGAAGAATTTTCTAAAAAATTAAGAGCATCTTATTATTTTATGGGGGCCCTATTAGGAAAATATAAAAAAGCAGTTATGTATTTTCCAGGAGGATGTTCAATAGGAGCAAGACCAATAGACTTACATTTAAAAGGTTTTGAAGCTCTAGGTGCCAAAGTAACTTATGATAATAATAAATATATTGTCGAAGCTGAAGAATTAAAAGGAGCTAATATTTATCTAGATATAGCCTCAGTCGGAGCAACAATTAATATTATGTTAGCTGCTGTAAAAGCTAAAGGAAAAACAATAATTGATAATGCTGCTAAAGAACCAGAAATAGTAAATATTGCAACGTTCTTAAATAATATGGGAGCAAAAATTACAGGAGCTGGAACATCTACTATAAAAATAGAAGGTGTAGAATATCTTCATAAATGTTTCCATGAAGTCATACCTGATAGAATTGAAGCAGGAACTTATATTATTATGGGAGCCTTATGTGGAAACTCTTTAAAAATTGATAATGTCATACCAGAACATATCGATGCTTTGCTTTCTAAGTTAGAAGAAATAGGAGCTGACTTAGAAGTTGGTTCAGACTATGTTATTGTATCAAAGCAAAACTCCTATAAATCAACAACTATTAAAACAGCGGTTTATCCAGGTTTTGCTACTGATATGCAACAAGCTTTTACTGTATTATTAACCCAATGTTCAGGAAAATCAAAAGTTGTCGAAACTATTTTTGAAAACAGATTTATGCATGTAGCTTACTTAAATGAACTTGGTGCTAATATTACTATTAAAAATCAAACAGCGACAATTATAGGAAAAACACCATTAAAAGCTACCAATGTAGTTGCAACAGATTTACGTGCTGGTGCAGCTATGGTTGCTGCAGCTCTAATCGCAACAGGTAAAACGACTATTACTAATGTAGAACATATTTTAAGAGGATATGAACAAATTGTAGAAAAATTAACTAGCGTAGGTGCTAAAATAGCTATTAAAGAAATATAATAAATTAGTTATATTTCTTTTTTTCATAGGAGGCATTATGAACTTTTTTAAAAAACATCTAAAACTAATTATTTTTCTACTTGTATGTCTAGCAATATTTACAATTTATAAAAATAATAATAAAAATAATTGGAATTATACTGCTTTAGGCGATAGCTTTGTCATAGGAGTAGACTCATATGGAAGAGTCGATTATGGTTATAGTGATTATATAAAGGATGAATTAAAAAATAAGGATAAATTAAACAAATATATAAAATCCTTTTCTGAAAAAGACTTATCAATAGAAAGTCTAAATGATGCTCTTCTATTCAACAAAAGAATAACCTTAAACAATAAAACTTTTAATATAAGAGAAACACTTCGTGAAAGTAAATTAGTAACACTATCAATAGGACTAAATGACTTATTATATAAATTAAGTATTACTACTGAAAAAACAGATTACAAATTAAATCAAATTATTGAAGAAGTAAGCACCTCTTTCAATATATTAATAAAAGAGATAAGAAAATACTATCCATATGATATATATGTAATAGGATATTATAATATAAATCCAAAAGATGAATATTTAAAAAATGCTATACAAAAGTTAAATAATCTTTATCAAAATAATAAAGATATAATTTTTATATCTACTTATGAGTTATTTGAAAATAATTCTAAATACCAATCAAATCCCAATAGTATTTATCCAAATCAATCAGGCTATAAAGCAGTAGCAAATAAAGTAATAGATAAGATTTTCAAAAATGAAAAACTATTTTGAAATATAAGTAAAATTAATAAATAAAAGTAACTTTAAAAGTCCTGTTATATTCTGATAATATTAATGTAGGTTTTCGCTAAAATAATGATGTAGAAAACTTACATTTTTATCTTAATTAACACTAATCAAGTTGTAACATATTAATAAAAAATTTTCTATCAGTATTTTTATATTATTTAATAAGAGTTATAATAAAAAACAAAAAAGAAAGTGGTGAAATAAAAATGAATGAGATTAAATGTCCAAATTGTGGTACTATTTTCCAAATTAATGAAACAGACTACAGTAAAATAATAAAACAAATAAGAGATAAAGAATTTGAAAAAGAATTAGCAGCAAGAGAAAAACAAAATAAAGATAAAACAGAGACTGAAATAAAATTAACAAAAGAACAATTACAAAGAGAAAATGATTCTAAAATTAATGAAAAAGATATTGAAATTACAAAATTACAAGAAGAATTAAAATCAAAAGAAGAAAAAGTAAGAAGAGAATTAGAAAAAAAATTTACAGAGGAAATTATTAAGTGTAAGGAAGAGATAAACGAATTAAAAAATAAAATAAAGTTATCAGATAGCGAAAATGCTCTTAAGCTTAAAAATGCCATTTTTGAAAAAGAAGCAGAAATAACTACTCTAAATAATAAATTGGACTCCAATAAAACCGAATATTTATTAAAAGAAAAAAATATCAAAGAATCATATGAAGAGAAAATTAAAGCTAAAAATGAACAAATTGCATATTATAAAGATTTTAAAGCTCGTCAATCAACTAAAATGATAGGAGAATCACTAGAACAACACTGCTCAACAGAATTTGGACGTCTTAGACCGTTATTCAAAAACGCCTATTTTGAAAAAGATAATGATTCAAGAACTGGTTCAAAAGGAGATTTTATTTTCAGAGATTTTGATGATGAAGGTATTGAGATTACTTCTATTATGTTTGAAATGAAAAATGAAGCAGATGAAACTAGTAGTAAACATAAAAATGAAGATTTCTTAAAAGAATTAGACAAGGACAGAAAAGAGAAAAATTGTGAATATGCAGTTCTAGTTTCACTTTTAGAAATAGAAAATGAGCTTTATAATACTGGTATAGTAGATGTATCTAATAAATATGAAAAAATGTATGTTATTAGACCACAGTTCTTTATTCCTCTAATTACCTTAATTCGTAATTTATCTTTAAAATCTGTTAGTTATAAAAAAGAACTTGAAGAAATTAAAAATCAAAATATTGATATTTCGCATTTTGAAGAAAATATGAATTCTTTCAAAGAAGGTTTTGGAAGAAATTATCGCCTAGCAAATAATAAAGCTGAGGATTTAACTATAAAAAAACTTACTAATAATAGTCCCACTATGGCTGAAATGTTTGATAGTTTAAAAGAAAAAATAGGTTAACATAAAAAATACCAAAAAAATGCTAATATAAAAAAATCAAAAAAACTTGAAAATGCAGATAAAACTTGTTATACTAATAACGCATTAAATTACTATGACAAAAAATTGTCATGGCGGAAGGAGAATAATATGAAAAAAGACATTCATCCAGAAATGAAAGATTGTACTGTAACATGTGCTTGTGGAGAAACTTTTCAAGTTAAATCTACAAAATCAGAAATCAGTGTAGAAGTATGTTCAAAATGTCATCCATTCTATACAGGAAAACAAAGTAGAGCATCACGTGCAGGTCGTGTTGATAAATTCAATAAGAAATACGGATTTGATCAAAAAGAAGCTGCATAATTATCAAGAGTTAGTCAATAATAAAACTTGACTAATTCTTTATTTTTTATAAAAGTGTCAATTGCTTATAAAAGAATTTGCATCAACTAAATAAAACTTAAATTATAAGATAATACAAGTAATATCAGTATATAATATTTCTACTTAATAAATTTAAAAAATCACTATAATTGTGGAAAAACAAATATTACGAATAAATAATTAACAATTTTTGTGGAAAAAATATCTAGTTAATTTTTCAATCCATTAATTATTAGCTATCAAAATATTAACATATAATTAAAATTCCTAGTTTTGAATATTTTTATAGCAAGTTTACACTTTTAGTATAATAGATAGTATAAGTTTACTTTATTCTATGCTACAATAAAAATAAGATAAATTCTTAAAAAATTAAAAGAGGAGCTGAAAAAATGAAAATAGCAATAGCCAGTGATCATAGAGGAGTAACATATAAAAAAGAATTAATTACATATTTAGAAGGAAAAAATCATCAAATAATAGATTGTAGTAAAGAAAATACCCCAACAGATGATTATCCTGATTTTGCCTTTGAAGTTTGTGAAAAAGTAGTAAAAAATGAAGCCGAAATAGGAGTATTATTATGTAGAACTGGTATCGGAATGTCTATAGCAGCTAATAAAGTAAAAGGTATTAGATGTGCTAAAGTAAATTCAGAAGAGGATGCTATATTAAGTAGAAACGATAATGGAGCTAATGTTATTACTTTTAACTATACTGAATCTATATCAAACTTAGAAAAGTATGTAGAAGCTTTCATAAATGCAGAAGTAATCAATGATGCAAGACATCAAAGAAGAGTTGATAAAATTACAAATTATGAGGAAAGCCGCCAATGAAAGGTAAATTCTTTTTATATGTATTAGTAACATTACTAGTAATTTGGGCTATGGACTCTGTAAATATTAATCAAATTTTCAAAAAAAATAAAATCCTTCAAGCCAGAGTCTTTTATTTTCTCTTGGGAATAGCACTTATTTACTTAATTACTAATTTTTTAACAGATATATTCACATCTTTAAAAATTTCTTAAAAGTTGTATAAATCTTTTTTTTTTGCCCAAACTTATAATGAGGTGAAAAAATGAAAAGAAAAAAATTAAAATCCTTTGTTCTACCAACTGTATTTACAACCATATTAGTTGCAGTATTAGTAACAGCTGTTGTTATTAAAAATAAAGATAACACACTAGCACCAGATGATAATGTACTAAACTATGTATCAAAAACCATACTTGATAATGATATACCTGTTATGAATGAACAGCAAAAAATAATCAACCCATATACAGATGCATCAGTAGCAATTGGTAAATATTTCTATGATTATAAGGCAACTGCAGAAAAACAAGAAAAGTCAATAATCTTTCATGATGAAACATATATTCAAAATTCTGGTATAGATTTTACCAATCAAAATACTTTTGATGTAGTATCTGTTTTAGAGGGAACCATAACAAATGTTAAAGAAGATGAAACTTTAGGTAAAATAGTAGAAATAAAACATTCTAATGATTATATTTCTATTTATCAAAGCTTATCTGAAGTTTCAGTAAAAAAAGGTGATACAGTTACCCAAGGACAAGTTATTGGAAAAAGTGGTACAAACGAATTAGATAAGGAACTAGGGAATCATTTACATTTTGAATTTTATGCAAATGGTCAAATAGTAGATCCAACTCTTTATTTAAACAAAGAAATAAGTGCATCAGATAATAAAGAATAATTTTAAAGGGTATAGAGTACTCTTTTTTTCATAAAAATTAAAAAAATTAATATATTGTATTATAAATATTGAAAAATATGGTAGAATATTAATGACAGAAAAGGAAGTGACATATATGTTGGCAAAAGACATTGGAATAGATTTAGGAACAGCTAATGTCCTAATATATATAAAAGGACAAGGCATAGTATTAAATGAACCAAGCATAGTAGCAATAGATACTGATACTAAAAAAGTAATAGCAGTAGGAAAAGAAGCAAATGAAATGTTAGGAAGAACTCCAGGTAAAGTAAAAGCTATAAAACCAATGAAAGATGGTGTTATAGCAGACTTTGAAATAACTGAAATTATGTTAAATACATTTATCAAGAAGATTAAAGCAAAAAGTTTATTTTCAAGGCCAAGAATTCTAATTTGTTGTCCAACAAATATCACTCCTGTAGAAAAAAATGCCATTAAAGAAGCAGCTGAAAGAACAGGAGCTAGAAGAGTATATATAGAAGAAGAACCAAAAGTAGCTGCTATTGGCGCTGGAATGGATATTTCCAAACCGACAGCGAATATGGTAGTAGATATTGGTGGAGGTACAACAGATATTGCCATTCTTTCATTAAATGACATTGTTTCTAGTACCTCATTAAGAGTAGCAGGGAATGTATTTGATCATGATATTATTAGATATATTAAGGAAAAATATAAGTTATTAATAGGTGAAAGAACAGCTGAGGAAATAAAAATTAATTTTGCTAGCATTTCAAAACCAGACACTAAAGCAAAATTAGAAGTAAGAGGAAGAAATTTAGTAACAGGACTACCACATACTATTGAAATAACTCAGGACGAAACAGAAAAAGCTTTACATGAGAGTATTAATAAGATTGTAAAAGCAACAACTAATGTATTAGAGATAACACCACCAGAATTATCAGGAGATATTGTTGAAAAAGGAATTGTTTTAACAGGTGGAGGAGCTATGCTAAAAGGTTTAGCAGAGCTTATGGAAAAGGAGCTATCTGTACCAGTATTAGTTGCAGAATCTCCTTTAACATGTGTAGTAGAAGGAACTGGCGTTTTGCTAGAAAATATAAGGAAATTAGAAGAAGACCAATAATAGTATTGGTTTTTCTTTGCTATTTAATATAACTTTGTTATAATTTTAATAGAAAGAAGTGAAAAAATGAAAATACAAATCTTAAATGCTAGTAAGATAGTATTAATAACCTTTCTATTTTCTGCAATTATAATGCAGGCAATGAAAAAAATAGCCATTCATATAGGAGCTGTTGATATTCCACGTAAAGATGAAGGAAATAGGCACATTCATAAAAAGGTAATGCCCAAATTAGGTGCTGTTGGCATATTTCTTGGTTTCCTTTTTGGGTATATGTTATTTGGTGAACAAAGTATTAAAATGAATTCAATTTTAATTGGTAGTTTTATTATTATACTTACAGGAATAATTGACGATATTAAACCGATAAAAGCCTATCAAAAATTGATAGGACATATTATAGCAGCCAGTGTAATAGTATTTTATGGTGGAATATTACTAAATAATATAACAGCTTTTGGCTTTTCGTTTGACTTTGGTATCATGACTTATCCGATTACCTTATTATTTATCATAGCCTGTACTAATATAATTAACTTAATTGATGGATTAGATGGATTAAGTGGAGGCATATGTAGCATATTTTATCTAACAATAGCAATCATTGGATTTTATCAAGGAAGATATGGAAGTCTAGTTATGATTTTAACACTTATAATGTTAGGATCAACTTTAGGATTTTTAATTCATAATTTTTATCCAGCTAAGATTTTTGCAGGAGACTGTGCTACGTTTATGGGTTTTATTATTGCAGTAATTACTTTACTAGAGTTCAAAGGACCAGCACTTATCTCATTCTTTGTTCCTGTAACAATATTAGGAATACCAATTTTAGATACGTTATTTGCTATTATTAGACGTCTACTAAAAAAACAACCACCATTTCAAGCAGATAAAGAACATTTACATCATCAATTATTAGGTATGAACTTTTCTCAAAGAACTACTGTGTTAATTATATATGCCATTAATTTATTATTCGCAACTGCTTCAATATTTTATACAATAAAAGATCCTATCATTGGTCAAATAATATATATAATTATATTTATTATCGTACTTTGGTTTGTATTTCATACTTCGATAATCTCTGATAATAATCCTAAAATAACAAAAAAAATCATAAATAAATTAAAACCAGAAAAATTAACAAAAAAGAACAGAAAAAGATAATGTTCTTTTCTTTTTACACAAAAATTGTAAAATTATGGTAAAATAAAAAATGTGTTAATAAGGAAGGTGATTTGGTATGATAAATTTCATTATCTGTGAAGATGAAAATATTCTTTCAAATAGATATAAAACTGAAATTGATAAATTCATGATGAATTATGACATAGATTATAAATATCATATATTTAAGGGGTATACTGAAGAGTGGAAAGAATATGTACAAAAAGAAGACGGTTTCAAAATATATATTTTAGATATTAAAACAGCCAAAGGTTCAGGATTAGATGCTGCTAGATTAATTAGAGAAGAATATGATGATTGGGTTTCAATGATTATCATAGTAACAGCTTACTCTGAATACAAATATGATGCCTTATCCAAAAGACTAATGTTAGTAGACTTTATTAATAAATTGGATAACTTCGAAATACGTTTTAAAGAGGCGTTATCAATATGTATGAAAAATTATGATAAAAAACCAATAACTCTAAAATATACTTATAAAAATATTGCTTATAATATTCCTTTAGGACAAATATTATATATTGAAAAAGAACCAGATATGAAAAGATGTATAATAAAGACTCAGAACGATAAATTTTATATTCCAGGTTCCCTAAACTCTATCATGAAACAAGTAGATAAAAGATTTATCAAATGTAGTAGAAGTGTAGCTTTAAATATAGAACAAGTAGAAAGTTATGATACAAAGACTAACTTAATAACTTTTAAGAATAAAGAAAAACTCCAAGCTGTATCCAGAGAAAAAAGAAAGGAGGTAGCTAATCATGTTAGAGGCATTTATTAATTTTGTTTGTCCTTTTGTCATGTCAATATATGGAATTTATGTAATTAAAAAGTTAACGAAAACAGAAGACAGGGTTTTAACAATAAAAAATATTATCCTTTTGATATTATTAAGTATATTTGTAATGGTTTCGCATGATAAAAACTATAATGGATTATTTACTATAGCCATATTTTTCTTAAATGTTATAGTATATAGAAAAATTTTCAAACTAAAGATAGAAGAATCATTGATTGCTTGTGGAATATTGATGTTTCTAACATTTATAGGTGATTTATTAGTATCGTGTATCTTTCTGCTATTTTTAACAATAAACCAATTAAGGAACGTTTGGTATATATATCTAGTTTCAAATAGTTTGGTATTGTTAATAGGAATATTATTAATAAACATAAAAATTATTTATCAACAATTACAAAATTTTTATACAAATATATCAAAGAAAAAATCAATATCTAATATTATGTTCTTAACATTACTAATAATAGGCTTAAGTGCTTTAGTTTATAATATAAGTAAAACTAATTTTTTGAATACAGACTATATAATAAATACTATAATTATGATTATCTTTTTTTCTATAACTTCAATTTTTATTAAAAATAAAAACAATTATAATAAATTAAGTCTAGAATATGATAATTTGTTTACTTATGTTCAGAACTTTGAAGACTGGATTGAGAAGGAACAATTAAATAGACATGAATATAAAAATCAACTTGCTGTTTTAAGATGTATTACTAAAGAATCTAGTGTTAAAGAGAAAATAGATGAAATATTAGAAGATAATATCAATCTTGAAGGAGCAGTAGTACATCAGTTAAAAGCTTTACCAAAAGGTGGACTAAAAGGTTTAATGTACTATAAAGCAGCAATCGCTCAAAAAAGAAAAATGAAACTAACAGTTAATGTTAGTATAGAGGATAAATCTTTATTGAAAGAGTTAAATGAAAAAGAAATTAGAATTTTATGTAAATTAATAGGAATATATTTTGATAATGCTATAGAAGCAGCTGGGGAAACTAGAAAGAAAGATATCTTGATTGAAGTATATGAATTAAAAGATAAGGTAAATATTGTTTTTTCTAATACTTTCAAACAACATAAGAACTTTAATGAGAGAAACAAAAAAGGTGTCTCTTCAAAAGGAGAAGGACATGGCAATGGATTATATTTTGCTTCAAAATTAATTTCTGCTAATGATTGGTTAGAAGATAGACAAGAAGTAATTGATGGCTATTATATCGAACAGTTAACAATTAAGAAAAAATAAAAACACTCATCGCGACTGAATGTTTTTATTAATAAACTTTAATTAATCACATAACGAATCCATAGCCTTAGGCTCATCAGCCAAAATCCATGCACATCCCATGCTAGCAGCACCAGTTGCAAGCATAGCAACAGCAGCTAAGATAGAAGCAACTTTACTTTTCATTCGAACACCTCCTAACAACAAATTATATATGTTAAATATTATAAAAATAATATTTAAACCTTAACATAAGACTTATAATTGTTATAAGGTTGTTGAAATATCTTATATAAAAGCGGTTGTATAATGATAGCCTGAACCACTAATGTAGATAATAAAAGAGCAGTGAGAACAGTATCATTAATAATAAAAATCATAATTGAATAAATAATTCCAATAAAGAAAGTAGCAAATTTGCGTATCTTTCTTTTTTTCTTATTAGGTAATGGTCTTTTCTTTGTATCAGCAGGGGCAAATAATAAATAACTAATAATACATAAAAAACAAATACTTAAAATAATTAAATCAGATAACTGCACATGTAGAAAAAACAAAGGTATACCAATAAAATAAATAGTAGATAGTATCAGACAATGCCAACTTTTTTCTGCATGAAATCCAAAACCAGTATATCTAATAATATTAAAAAGAAATAAAGTAATAATAGTCTCCTTAAAAATTCCTAAATAGATTGATAAACTAATTATAACAATCATTTTAGTAATTGTAAGATATAAGCCCTCCAAACCATACCTCAATTTTTCTAAATCCTTATTAGAATACTTATGATATTTTTCTATAAAAGAAATGATATAATCAATTACTCTTTCTTTCAATAGAACCACCTCATAACCATCTTAATTATAATTTGAAAAAAAGGTAAAATTTATTTTTGTTAAAAAAAGACTAAAACAAATAAAAAAAGTCGACTTTTGTCGAAAAAGATAGAAAAACAACCAAAAAGAAGTATAAAAATGACAGATTACGGAAATTTCATTATGTGAATATAAATATCTGGTAATATAATAATACCAACAGAAAAAATAATGGTAGAATGTGAGGTGCAAGAAGTAGAATGATTGGACGCGTGAAATGGTTTAGCAATGATAAAGGCTATGGTTTTATTGATTTTAAAGAGAATGAAGATATATTTGTTCATTACTCAGCTATAGAAATAGATGGCTATAAGACATTATCAGAAGGACAATTAGTAGAGTTTAAACTAATAGAAACAAGTAAAGGATATCAAGCAATAAATGTTAAACTAGTAAAAGAAGCTGCTACAGTAAAATAGTAGTTTTTTTATTGGAATTATGTTATACTACAAATATAAAGGAGGCGATAGTATGGAACTTATTATACATGGAGATAAACTAAAAATTACCCCTGCTATGAGCAATTATATTGAAGAAAAACTAGGAAAGTTAGAAAAGTATTTACAAAATGGCGAAAATATTAGAGCTAACATAAATGTAAAAGTAAATGGCCATAAGCACCGTGTTGAAATAACTATCCCACTAAAAACATTTATTTTAAGATCAGAAGAAACAACTGAAGATTTTTATACAACAGTTGATAAAACAATAGGAAAATTAGAAAGACAAATACGTAAAAATAAAACAAGAATGGTAACTAAACAATCAAAAACAAGTTATGACTTTGATTTGTTATCAATTGAACCAGAGGAAGAAGAAGAACAAAAAGTAGTAAAAAGAAAGAGTATAGAAATAAAACCAATGCATGAAGAAGAAGCTATAATTCAAATGGAACTATTATCACATAAATTTTATCTATACAAGGATAGTGATAAAAATAAACTAGTAGTCATC
The DNA here is from genome assembly GCA_948466315.1 of uncultured Mycoplasmatota bacterium. Lineage (GTDB taxonomy): Bacteria > Bacillota_I > Bacilli_A > RF39 > UBA660 > CAOJZZ01. The sequence goes on from CAOJZZ010000019.1 coordinate 22,725, forward strand.
TATAAAAGAGATGATGGTAACTATGGTACAATTGAAGCAGAAGAATAACTGAAATAAAAGTAAAGTATCCTGAAACTAATATATAGAAACAGAATAAAAGCTTTCTTTCTGTTTCTTTTTTTGATAGAATATTAATACGAGGAGATGATAGAATGAAATTTTTAAGAAAATTATTCGATCATGAATATAAAGAATTAAAAAGACTAACTATACTAGCTGATAAAATAATGGAATTAGATGATACTTATTCAAAAATGACTGATACAGAATTACAAAATAAAACAGAAGAGTTTAAAAATCGTCTAAAAGAAGGTCAATCTTTAGATGATATACTAATAGAAGCCTTTGCAACTGCAAGAGAAGCTGCCTATCGTGTAATTGGAGAAAAACATTTTTATGTACAAGTACTAGGAGCCTTAGCTATCCATTATGGAAATATAGCTGAAATGAAAACAGGAGAAGGAAAAACCTTAACCAGTGTTTTACCCGCCTATTTAAATGCTTTATCAGGGAAAGGTGTACATGTTATTACTGTTAATGAATATCTAGCAGGAAGAGATGCTGAGTGGATGGGAGATATTCACAGATTTTTAGGGTTATCTGTAGGAGTTAATACTAGAGATTTAACTGCTAAAGAAAAGCAAGAAGCTTATAATTGTGATATTTTATATTCTACAAATAATGAAATAGGTTTTGATTACTTAAGAGATAATATGGTAGTGAAAAAAGAAGAAAGAGTTCAAAGACCATTAAATTTTGCAATTATTGATGAAGTTGACTCTGTCTTAATAGATGAAGCAAGAACTCCATTAATCATTTCAGGTGGGGAAATGAAAAGTGCCAATCTATATATTGATGCTGATAGGTTCGCTAAAGGATTAAAAGAAGAAGTAGATTTTATATATGATGAAAAAACAAAAAGTGTAAATTTAACCGAGGCTGGTTCAGATAAAGCGGAAAAATCATTTCATATAACTAATTTGTATGATATAGATAATGCCTCATTACTACATTACATTAACCAAGCTCTACGAGCTAATTATTCAATGAAAAATGATGTGGATTACGTGGTTCAAGATAATGAAGTAGTAATTGTAGATCAATTTACAGGTCGTCTAATGAAAGGACGTGCATATTCTGATGGTCTACACCAAGCAATAGAAGCAAAAGAAGGAGTACCAATTAATCAAGAAACAAAAACTCTAGCAACAATTACTTTCCAAAATCTATTTAGAATGTATAATAAACTTTCTGGAATGACAGGTACTGCTAAAACAGAGGAAGAAGAATTCAGAAATATTTATAATATGTATGTTATAGAAATACCAACTAATAATGAAATAGCACGTATTGATGCTCCAGACTTGGTTTTTGCTACTAAAGAAGCAAAATATAAAGCAATTATTGAGTTTGTAAAAGAACGTTATCAAAAAGGTCAACCAGTACTTATTGGTACTATTGCTATAGAAACAAGTGAATTAATTAGTAACCTATTAAAACAAGCTCATATTCCACATGAAATTTTAAATGCCAAAAATCATGCACGTGAGGCAGAAATAATTTCTAAAATAGGTGGACAAAAATCAGTAACAATTGCTACTAATATGGCTGGTCGTGGTACAGATATTAAGTTATCAGAAGAAATACGAAAATTAGGCGGTTTATGTGTAATCGGTACTGAACGTCATGAATCACGTAGAATAGATAACCAATTACGTGGTCGTTCAGGTCGTCAAGGAGATCCTGGATATACACAATTCTTTGTTTCAATGAAAGACGATTTAATGGTACGCTTTGGTTCTGATCGAATTGGAGAAATGATGAAAACTATGGGTTTAGGTGATCAGGCCATTCAAAGTAAAACTTTTACTAAATCTATAGGAACTGCTCAAAAGCGTGTAGAGGGAAATAATTTTGATATACGTAAACAATTATTACAATATGATGACGTTATGAATAATCAAAGAGAAATTATCTATGAAAAAAGAAATAAGATATTAGATAGTGAATCTATTCGTGAAATGGTTATTTCAACTTTTAGACACCATGTTGAAGATTTAGTAAATTCCCATATTGCTCCAGAAGGCTATTTAACAGAGCAAGATTTTTCTGAAATAGTTGAATTTGCTAATGAAAATTTATTGAAAAAAGATATTGATAAAAAGGAAATATCAAATTTACCACCAGAAGAAGCGATTGATAAATTATCAAAATTAGTAATTGAAGAATATGAAGAAAAGCTAGAAGATATACCAAAAGAAATTACTGATGAATTTGAAAAGGTAATAACACTTCAAGTATTAGATAATTATTGGATGGAACATATAAATACTATGTCCCATTTACGTGAAGGTATTCACTTACGTGGATATGCTCAAGAAGATCCGTTACGTGCCTATACTATGGAAGGATTTAATTTATTCGATTCAATGTTGCAAAAAGTTGATAAAGATATTGCTATTTTCTTATTAAAGGCAGAAATAAGACAAAATATTGAAAGAAAAGAAACGGTTTCAAAAAAAATTACCAATGAAAAAAATGAAGATAGTACAAAGAAACAACCTAAAAGAGTGAAAAAGGTAGGAAGAAATGATGAGTGTCCATGTGGTAGCGGGAAAAAGTATAAAAATTGTTGTTTAAAAGCTAAGTAAAATAAGGCTTTCCGAAGAATTTGAAAAAATCCAAAGTGGTAGCGAAATTTACATTTGTTCCCATAAATTAGAAATAAAGTACTAAAACATTGATAAATAAAGGAATGTTAACATAGATAAAATGATAACATTCCTTTT
>CAOJZZ010000020.1 GCA_948466315.1 uncultured Mycoplasmatota bacterium
ATTTATTTTTTTCTATATTTAATTAAATTTTCTCGTAAAAAACCTAAACTCAAAAATATTTAGGATGTTGTTTGTTTTTCTAAATAGTGTATAATATTTATTATAGAATTATGCTAGGTAATTGTAGCAGTTTGGAGGAATTAGAAGTAAATGGAAGTATTATATGAAAGAGAAGCTCTTTTTAGGGAAGCAGATGTTAATGATTTAGAGGGAATTATAAAGTTATGTAATCAATGTTTTGATGAGGATACTGATATTAATTATGCTAAGAAAGTGTTTTTAGCAAATAGGAATGATCCTAATCAAATTTATTTAATAGGTATTATGGATGATGAAATAATTGCTCATACAAAGATTACTATTATACCTACTATATATCGTGAAATGGGAACTTATGCAATAGTCAATCATGTTTGTGTTAGGGAAGATGTTAGGAGACATAATATAGCTAGTCAAATGTTGGATAAAGTTTTTCTTATTTGTAAAAATAAAAATTGTAAAAAAGTTGAGTTATGGTCTAATAATTCTAGACAGCCAGCTCATTCTTGTTATAAGAAAAATGGTTTCTTTGTGGTTGATGCAAAGTTTTTTGCAAAAGAATTAAGTTAGAGGTGTAGTAAAATGAGGATAAGTAATGTATATGTAGGTGGTTGGTTTCAAAGAACTATGTTGCAATTATCTGAAATTTATGATTTTTTAAGAAATTGTGATAGTCAATTGGAGTTTGATTCTGCTAAATTAAGTGAATTAAGAAAAAGTTTAGAGATTGGTAATATTTCTTATGGTGTTGCTGGAGAGGAGTATGTAGAATTTACTACAGCTTTAAATATTAAGGTTAAAATATTTGAAGATGGTTTAATTGTTCTTAATAATTGTAAAGTTAGTGAGGATACTTTATTTGCTGATATAGATAAAGTTACAGACTATTACGAACATAGATTATCTAAAGCAATTAATTATCTTTTTAGTTTGGGAGCTCCTGTTCCTAAAGAATTAGCTAATATAGAGACTGTATTTCCTTATTTTGTAGTGTGTGATAATGCAAGTAAAGAAGAAATATCAGAATTATTATCTAAAACTGAGAAGCAAAAATATTTTGAGTTTAATAATACTAATTATGATGTTCTTCGTGGTGATGCGTATTATTTCATTAATAATAAAGAGCAGTCGTTTGAAAATATTGAAAGATATATTGAAGAACAGATTTTTATTCGTGAATTTAAAGGACAATTACATCGTTATTTAAATTTACATCGAATTATTTGGGAGAAAATTGATCAAGTTAAAGAAAATATTCATGTTAAAGGTGAAGATATTGTTAAGTTTACTAGTAAGTTAGAGGGATATTCTAAGACAATTAATTTAATTGATGGTAGAATTAGGCAGATGGCTACTTACATTGCTACAAGAGAAAAAATAGCTAAGAGTGATGAAGATTTGGAGGAATTTTTAGCAATTTCAGGTTATCGATATGAAACACTACGTGATACCTTAGAATATATTAAATGTATTTGGGATATGACAAAAAATTATGTTTCTTCAGCACAGAAGTTGTTTGATGGGATAAAAACTGATGTTACTTCTAGTTCGGTAAATACTTTGACTATTGTAACATCAATGAGTGCTGGAGCTTCTATTATTGGGTTGCTTACGAAAAGTCAACCTGAATTTACGACTTTTGGATTTATTTATTTTTTCATCTTAGCAATTGTTGGTTGGGGGTCTACTAAGCTTATTAGTTTTATTTCTAAATCTAGGAAATATGAAGTAGCTGATGTAGCATATGATAAGGATATAAAATAAAAATAAATGAAAAATTATATAGCGATATTTAAAAATCTTTTAGAGATTGCTAATGGACGAATGGGGCTAATTATCCAAATGTTTATAAGTTCAGGACTCAATAATATTTTGAGTTTGTTGCCACCAATAGCTACTGCGGGAATAGTTGCTATGGTTACCCAAAATAATTTTAATGGTATTTGGTACTATGTAGTTTTATATTTAATATTTTATATTTTGTATTTTGGGTCTTTATATTGGAATTATTATACATATACAATGCTTGCTCATTATTATCATATGGAAGTACAAAAAATGTTATTTGACAAGGTAGCTAGTAATGAACTTATTTTTTCTAAGTTTTCTAAAGGTAAAATTACAGATACTTGTAGTGATGATATTAGATATTTAGTTGATGTTGTTGATTGTGTTGTTAAGTCTTCTATGACTATTATTAAATTGTTAATTATTATCTTTATTTTTATGAGTTATAATATTTTTGTAGCTTCAATTGTACTTTTACTTGATATTTTGTATTTAAAGATGATGAATGATAATTCTTATAGTGTTTCTAAGTATTATGAAGGTACTAGGAAGTATGAAGATAGAATTATGGATACTTTGAATCAGATTCTTAATAATTTAAGACAGGTAAAAACTTTAAATATTATGCCAAAACTTAATAAAAAATTAGATAGGACAAGAAGTAGTTGGAGAAGGCAATATAATAATAAGAGAAAATATATGACACTGAGGTATTGTGTTATTCCATTTATTGTTTATTTTGGTAAAATACTTTTATATATTCTTTTAGCTTACTTGGTTGTTAATAATCAGATGACTTTAGATCAGTTAGTTTTATTGGTTAGTTATTTTGAAATGACTATTACTTGTACTGATTTAATGCTTGATAATTTACTTGATCTTAGTAATTATGGGGTTCGGGTAAGAAGAATTAAAACTATTCTTGATTATACTCCTCAAAAGGAAATTGATTTTGGTGATTTAGATAATGATTATATTAATGGAAGAGTAGAATTTAAGAATGTATGTTTTAAGATAAAAGATAAAAAAGTTTTAGATAAAGTGTCTTTTAAAATATATCCAAATGAGATTAATGCAATTGTTGGTCATAGTGGTAGTGGCAAAAGTACTATTATTAATCTTTTATATCGTCTTAGTAGAGTAGAATCAGGGGATATTTTTATTGATAATGAGAGTATTTATAATTATTCTGTTTTAGCTTATTCATCGAATGTTGCTGGTGTTTATCAAAGACCTTTTATTTTTGAGATGAGTATTAAAGATAATTTGGCTCTTGTAGATAGTTCTTTTGCTAATCAAATAGAAGCTTGTAAGCGAGTGGGGATTCATGAGGTGATAGAGGCATTACCTAAGGGATATGATACGGTAATAGGAGATGATGAGTATTTACTTTCCTTAGGAGAAAAGCAGTTATTAGTTATTGCTAGGGCCTTACTTTCTAGGGCTGAAATATTATTATTTGATGAAGTTACTAGTAATATTGATCCAGAGTCTACAGCTAGGATATTAGAGGTTCTTATAGATTTGAAAGTTGATCATACTATTATTGTTGTTACTCATAAGAAAGAGATGATGGAAATAGCTGATCGAGTTGTAGTTATAGATAAGGGACGAATTGTTGCTAAAGGTATGAATGAGACAGTTTATCAAAAATCAGAGTTGTATCGTGAGCTTAGAAATAGAACTTTTGCAAGTGTTAGTACTACTAGTTTTGAGTAGTGCTTTTTTAGAGGAATTTGACAAGTGTTTTTTGGTATGCTATTATAGTAACCGCAATTTAAAAGGTGGATAGTATATGAATTTTAATAAAAAGAAATTAGCTTTGTTATTGACTTTGGGAATGTTAGCATTGAACAAGACTTCAGTAGTACAGGCACAAGATGCTTTAGAGGTTATAGATTGTACAGATGGTTTGGAAAATTTAACTAAAAAAGAAAATGAGTTAGTAGAAATGTTGTCATCTGGTCCTGTTAATATTGATAAAGAGTGGTTAATACCATATGGTGTTTTGTCTTTAAGATGTACTGGTACACTTTTAGATAGGGATTATAATGATATTAATAGATTATTGAATGAAACTGGTATAAATAGTTTAGTGCTTTCTAATAGTAATGTAGAAGATTTTGATTTTTTAAAGTTATCATGTTCTAAAATAGATAGTTTGGCTTTATGTAAATGTGATGGTGATATGGACTTAGCAAAGTTAAAATTATGGGAAAGATTGAATCGTTTAGAAATCTGTAGAACAAATTTTAAGAATTTGGATAAATTGAATCATTTGGAAGAATTAAGTATTTCTACTAGTAGTTTTGCTTATCCTGATTTAGAAGATGATTTTGAATTTAGCCGTTCTTTTGATAGTGTAGTTTCCAATTTAGCTAGAAAAGATTTAGGATTAAAGAGTTTAGTTGTTCAAGGAATAGCCGTTTCTTCTATAGATATTCCTTTAGAAAATTTAACTATATTTTATACTGATAAAAAACAAATTCCAGATGTTCTTACTTTTAAGTCGTCAAATATATCATTGAATGGGCCTTGTAATTTTGATGGAAAAGACTATAATAAACCACCAATTCTTGATGCTGATAATTGTAAAAGAGCAAGTTTGTTATTTTTTGATACAGCTTTAGAAAATTTTTCTGCTAGTTGTATAACAGATTTAGACTTTTCTTTTTGTAATGTTAATAATTCACTAGAAGATGTAATTGCTGGTGGAGTTACTTTAAATAGTACATCTTTAAGTGATAACAGTAAATATAGTACTTATAGCGAATATAATGATGATTATAGTGAGTATGAAACTGTCTATGTTAATGATAATACCCAAAAAGAAGTTGGTCGTAGTAGTTCTTCTGAAGTTTTATTTAAAGTAAAATCATATAAATTTGGTGATAAAAATAGTTTATTTTAGGTAAGGGGATAATTGTTCGTTATATTGATTAGTAACAGGAAATTGATGTTTTAATTTTTACTATTATGAATATGAATAAGGAGTCTGATTTTGTATTATTAACTTAATTTTTATAAATATTTTTTAGATTGGTAGTATATAAATAACTATATTTTTAGTATAATAAGTTTATTAATTATTTTTATAGGATTATTTAAAATTAAATAGGAGGGAATATGGATTTTTTAGAATTAATAAGAAAGAGATATTCTTGTAGAAATTTTTCTAAAAAAGAAGTGGAAATAGAGAAAATTGAGAAAATACTAGAGGTAGCAAGGTTAGCACCGACAGCAAGGAATTATCAGCCTCAGAGATTATTAATATTAAATCAAGAAGAACAATTACAAAAATTAGGTTCTTGTACACAATATGGATGGAATGCACCAGTTATAATAATAGTATTTTATGATAAATTGGTTTCTTATAAGAGAGATAAGTATGATGGATATGAATTTGGTGATATAGACACTAGTATTGTAGTTACGCATATGATGTTAGAGGCGCAAAACTTAGGTCTTGGAACAACATGGATTGGTTCTTTTGATCCTAAAAAATTAGTAGAATTATATGAAATACCTGAAAATTTAGTACCTGTAGTAATACTTGCTGTGGGATATCCTCACGATGATTCTATCCCAAGTAAATTACACTTTCAAAGAAATGAAGTATCTGACTTTGTATATTGGAATAAAGTTTAAATAATTAGACAATTATTGATGTTTAGGTGACTTTATATTGGATTCTTTCAAAAGTAAAGGTGATTTTTAAATGGTTATTACTTAACCTTAGATTAGTGAATATTTTATACCAAAAATAGGTAAATAACGCTTTACCTTGATAAGTTTCTTTAATACAAGTGAAGGATGCGTTAGAAGATATATTTTGTTACAGAAAATTTCCCTATAAAATAATTTATGGGGATTTTTTCGCTTATAATAAAAGAAAAATCGAAGAAAATATCTCTGACTATAAAAATTTGAATTGTAATAAATAAAATCTTTTTAAACACCTTGTAAAAATATTGTTGATTCTATTTTTAATATGTGGTAATGTATATTGATATGAGAGGTGATATTTTGAAATTAAATATGAAAAGATTGAGTTTTCTTTTTATCATGAGTAGTTTATATTTTCATAGTGGTCAGTTGATAGAACAATCAATAGATAAGATATGCACAGAGTATGATGATGCTTCACTTGATAATGATGAATACCATGATTTAGATATTTATGATTCTTTTTTATCAGATAATGAGCTTGTATTAAATTATAATGGGGAATTAACTGATGGAGATTATAATAATATTAACGCTATTATTAAGTTATATGATATAGATGCTTTAATGTTTGTTGAAACAGATTTGAAGTACGTTGATTTTGAAAAAATTAATTGTCCAAATCTAAGAAGCTTGACTGTAGATAGTTGTTGTGGAACTCTTGATCTAGCTCCACTAGAAGCAAGAGATACTTTATGTTATTTAGGAATATATCAAACTAATTTTAAAAATCTGGATAAATTACATCATTTAGAAAATTTTACACTTTCAACTGATAATTATATATTTACAGATGTTGAACTTGATTTTAGATTGAATCAATCTTTTGAGGAGATTGTAGAGTCTTTAAAAGTAGGTGGTTCAGAATTAAAGAAAATGGATATTAAAGGATTACCAGTATCTGATGTAGATATTCCATTAGACTGTTTATCATTAACATTTGATATGAGAGGAGAAGTTCCAGATACTCTTTTCTTTGATGCTAAAACTTTAATTTTAATATCTAATGATGAAAACGATTTTTATAAAGCACCAAAGTTTAATTCAACTACTTGTGAAGAAGTTAGATTGTTTTATTTTAATACTGCTTTAGAAGATATTATTACGGATTGTAATGCTAAAAATATTTATCTTTGTCATTGTAATATTAATAATTCAATAGATGAGATTGCAGATAGTTCTATAATTTTGAATGATGTAACTTTAAATGGTCAAGATGATAGCTATACTACATATTGTTATGATGATAATTGTGTTTATCTAAATGATTCCTCAGGAGAGATAGTTGGTGTAGGTAAAGTGAATGTTGATGATAATGATAAAGTTTTTATTAAGGATTATAATAAAAATATTAGGAAATAATTATTTTTAAAATTCATTATATTTTAGATGATGGATTTTTTTAGTTGCTTGCAAATTATTGCTTTTTTTTATATACTTTAAATAGTGGGAGAGTGATGAAAAGTAAAAAAGATAGAAAGTAAAGGTTTTAGAGAAGTGATTTCTTTAATTATGTTGACATTTGGAGCTGTTCTTTCGGCTTTTGCATTAGAGGCCTTTTTGATACCTAATACTATATTGGATGGTGGAGTTACTGGTATTTCAATAATTATTTCAAAGCTTAGTCATGTGCCTTTGAGTGTATTGGTTATTATTTTGAATATTCCTTTTGTTTTTATAGGCTATAAAAATTTAGGAAAAGGCTTTTTATTTAGGGCAGTTTATAGTATGGTGTTGTTTTCTGTTTTTTTAACATGCTTTAAGTTATTAGAGCCTGTGACGGAAGAAATTTTGCTAGCTACAGTTTTTGGTGGTAGCCTACTTGGAATTGGTGTTGGTTTAGTTATTCATTTTGGTGGTTGTATTGATGGGACTGAGTCTGTTGCTATTGTTATTAGTAAGAAGACTAATTTGTCTGTAGGACAGATTGTATTGATTTTTAATTTGATTATATATAGTATAGCAGGCTTTATTTTTGGAATTGATCGGGCTATGTATTCACTTCTTACTTATGTTATTACTTTTAAAGTAATTGATTTTGTAGCAGAAGGTTTGGAGCAAGCTAAAGCAGCTTTAATTATTACAGAAAAAGGTACTTCATTGTCTGAAGAGATTTATAAGAGATTAGGAAGAACTACTACTACGATTAGTGGTAAGGGACTTATTAGTGGGGAAAAGGAAGTTTTATATTGTGTATTAATGAGAATAGAAGTATATGAACTTAAAGAGATAGTTTCTTCGATGGATGAGAGTGCTTTTGTAACTATATTAGATGTGTCTGATATTATAGGTAATCATATTAAATCAAATAGTAAAGTAAAGAAAATAAATAAAGGAGAGTAGTTATTATGGATTTAGAAAATGTATTAGGGATTGTAATTAGTAAGGATGGAAAAATGCATCCTTTTGGGGAGGTTAAGTTGGCGGAGGTAACAGAGTTGTCTGATGAGAATTTTCATGATTCTGCTTTTAAAAACGATATTTTACCTAGCTTATGGTTTCAAAACTTGGAAAGTAATTTAGAAAGAGTTTATGATTCTAATTAGAATTTACGTAGACAGATTTTTGATATGACTAATTATCATGAACTTACATTTTTATTAAATGGAAGTTGTTTAAATAGTAATAATGAACCTTTTTATTGTTATACAATTCAATGTCCGATTGATTTGTCTGATGGTACACGTGAATGTTTAGAAAATAATTATGATTATTTGAAAAATCTTATTGATAGTAAGTTGGCTGTATTTGATGGAGAAGCTTATTTAGATGGCGATTATATTTGGAATGGTCCAGCTTATACTGTTGATGATTTCTATGATAAGATGGGATTAGCAAAAGGAGAAATTAAGGGAAAAGGTAGAAAGTAAAAATTAATTATATTGATATTTAAAGGACTTTGAGTTCCTTTTTTCTTGTTTTAAGAAATAATTTTTAATCTTTTTATAAAAATGTTAAAAAGATATTGACATTTTTGATAACTTATTAATATAATGTTAATAACAAGTGAGAACCTTGTTAAAAAATTAACTATAATTATTAATAAAAAATTAAAAAGAAAGCGAGGAGAGATAAAATGAAATTAAAGTTAAAAAAGGAAGATGCCAAAAAAGTAATAGAAGCTTATTATAAAAAACATAAACAGTTTGAAGGATGTGCTATTTTTACACCTTCAAAAATAATTAGTAATTTATCTATATTAGGGAAAAATGTGCCAATAGAAAGAGATATTGAAGATAAAGCGGTGTTAGAAGTACTTCAAGAAATGTTAAAAGAAGATGGTTATGAAGTCTCTAGTATTAATCATCATAATGATTTTGAGTTAGATGTATTAGAAAATAAACAAATTAAGAATTTAAAAGTATATAAGGGTATGTTAATTGTAGTTGATATGGTTAATGGTTTTGTTAAGAAAGGAGCTTTAGCTGATACCGAGATAGAAAAGATAGTTCCTCGACAAATAGAACTAATTAAAGAAGCGAAGGCTAAGGAAGATTTAGTAGTTTTTATTAAGGATACTCATGAGGAAGATTCAGTAGAACATAATCGTTTTAGAGATGAAGAGGGTAATATAGTTAAGCATTGTGTTAGAAAAACAGGTGAAGAATTAGTAATAGATGAATTAAGGGAATTTGAAAATAGTAAAGATACGCTTAGTATTTTGAAAAATTCTACAAGTTATATGGAAGCTTTGGAGTTTAGAATGTTGGTTATGGAAGCTACTAATATAGAAAGAGTTGATGTAGTGGGATGCTGTACAGATATTTGTGTTTTTAATGGTAGTATGGGACTTGCTAATTATTATGATCAATGGAATAGGGATGTAGATATTAGAGTCCATACTGATGCGATAGCTACTTTTTTAGAGGCAGATAGACAAGATTATGTCGAGGCTTCAAAATTATTGATGAAGCAACAAGGTATTCAATTAGTGAAGAAAAGAAAATAATTTTTTACTTTTTGATATTAATATTTTATAAATAAGAGGAGAGATGAATATGAATATAAAGAAATTAAAAGATTTAGAGAAGGTATTAAGAAAGAATGGTGGGATTAGACTGAATAAGGAGTTATATGATGATATTTGCAAGGTATTAGGTGATAAGGATAATAATACTTTAATGACTGATTTTTATGAACTTACTATGGCTCAAACTTATTTTAATGAGGGTAAAAAGGACGAATTAGTATATTTTGATGTTTTCTTCCGTAAAAATCCTTTTGGTGGTGGCTATACGATGAGTGGGGGTCTTGATGAGATTATTGATTATATAGAGAATTTTCATTTTAGTGAGAGTGATATTGATTATTTGAAAAGTTTGGATAAATTTAGTGATGAATTTTTAGATTATTTAAGAGATTTAGAATTTAGGGGAGATGTTTATGCTGTTCCCGATGGAACTGCGATTTTTCCGAATGAGCCAGCTTTAGTTGTTAAAGCTGATGTTATTACAGCTCAATTATTAGAAACAGCATTACTTGCTAATTTTAATCATAGTTCTCTAGTTACAACAGCAGCTAAGAGAGTTACTAATGAGGCAATTGATGATGGTAGAAGAATTCCTATTATGGAGTTTGGAGCAAGACGTGCTAAAGGTGTACCATCAGCTATAGAGGCTAGTAGAAGTGCTTTTATTGGAGGGTGTGTTGGTACTAGTAATACTAAGGCTGGTAAGAAATATAATATTCCAGTACTTGGGACTATGGCACATGCTTTTATTACAGAGAATGAAGATGAATATGAGGCTTTTCTAAGTTATGCCAAGAGTAATCCTGATAATTGTGTTTTCTTAGTAGATACTTATGATACCTTGAATAGTGGTATTCCTAATGCTATTAGGGTGGCTGATGAGTTTTTAAAACCAAATGGGTATAAATTTAAAGGAATTCGTATTGATAGTGGTGATTTGGCTTATCTTTCAGTGGAGGCTCGTAAAATGTTGGATGAGGCTGGATATAGTGAGACAACAATATGTTTGTCTAATGGTTTAAATGAATATAGTATTAGAGATTTGTTAAAACAAGGTGCTTGTATTGACTCAATAGGAGCAGGTGATAATATAGCGGCACCAAATGAAAAGGTAGGGGGAGTTTATAAATTAGTAGCCGTAGAAAAAGATGGTAAGGTTATGTCTCGTATTAAGGTTAGTGAAGATAGTTGTAAAACTATTAATCCAGGAAATAAGAGAGTTTATCGTTTTTATGATAAAGAAACTGGTTATGCGTTGGGTGATGTTATTGCTTTAGCAGAAGAAAAAATAGCAAAAGATAAATATACTTTGGTGCATACTTTCGAAGTTGGTGAAAAAATTAGTCTTGAAAATTGTGAAGTTCGTCCATTATTAGTACCGATTTTTAAAAATGGTGAATTAGTCTATAAGGATCCTTCTATTCAAGATAAGCAAGTATATTGTCAAAAGGAATTTGAAACTTTAGTAGATGAGGTTACTAATATTTTTGAACCAGCTAGATATTGTGTTAGTTTATCTGATGAATTAAGAGAATTGAAAGAAGACCTTATTGCTTTTCATCAAGTTAAAAATGAAGGGTCATTTCAGAAAGTGAAGAAGTAGAAATAATTATTGTTTTACGAGATAGTAGGGGAGATGTTTGATGAGAAAAGAAAAGTTAGAAGAGTTAAAAAGTTATATTAAAGAGTTGAAGACTATAAAAAAAATTCCAAGAGAGCAAGAAGTAATTTATGATTTGAAAGGAAAACCTAAAAGTAGAGGATTTTTACAGATTGAGAGTTATGATTGCTATTTAAATAATGGAAGGGTAATTCCTAGAGAAAAAATTTTAAAAAATAAAGGTAATGGTGATGCAGCAATAGTATTACCTATTACGAAGGAAGGTAACACCTTACTTGTAGTTCAACCTCGTCCAAATACAAAAGAAACAGTAGGTGTGGAATTTCCAGCTGGATATGTAGAGGATTTTGAGGAGCCGATGATAACTGGAGAAAGAGAGCTTTTGGAGGAAACTGGTTATGTTCCAGAGAAAATGATATTTTTAGATAGATATTATCAGGATCAAGGTTGTTCTGGAGCTTATAACCATAGTTATTTGGCCTTAGGGTGTGAAAAAATAAAAAAACAACAGTTAGATAAAGATGAGATTATTAGATATTTTGAATGTCGTTATGAGGAAGTAGAGGAACTTATTGAAATGAATTTTATATCTGATGTTAATTCTAAATATGCTTTTTCTAAAGCTAAACAATATATAAAAAATAATAAGGTGAAGTGGTGATTTTATGAATAAAATAGTAGAATTACTTTTCCTAGGCAAGATTTATCATTGGGATTATAATCATCATTACTTATTAAGGAAGATGGAGGAACTAAGTTTTTTAGAAAAGAGATTAATAAGTATTTAAAAAACAGAAAATTAGTAATATTTATAAGGCATTAATGGCAGAAAAAGAGGTCATACTAAAATAAAGACCTAATATGGAAGTTGTTTATTTTAAGTTGCCAATTAATATGTAAGGGTGTGTTAATTGTACTAAGTGTAATGTAGAGTGTAATATTAAAGATTATTTTTCAAAAACAGTTAAAGAAATAGAGGATGTTACTTGTGTTGTGACATTAGTATATTTAAAGGATGAAACTTCTAATAAAGAAAATTATAATTTAAATAAATTTATTGCTTATTTTTGAAAAATAAAATCGATGATAGGTGAGGCAATTGATGTATTTATTTTGCGGTAGTGATTATGTGAGAGATGATAATCCTTATAAAGTATGTTATCCTGATAGTTTGATTGTTTATTTTGATAGAATTGATAATATTAGTTCTTCTAGATTTAGGAATAATCCTTTAAAGTCTAAGAATGATGTTTTAGAAATAGGAAATGACTATTTAATAGAGAATAATAAAGTAAAGGAGTGAAGAAATGAAAAAATATGGATTTGTTAGAGTGGGAGCAATCGTTAATAAATTAGAGCTAGCTAATCCTTCTTTTAATGCTTTAGAAATTGTTAGAATGATTAAGAAGGCTTCAAAAGAAGGTGTAGCTATAGTTACTACACCAGAACTTTCATTAACTGGTTATACTTGTGGTGATTTGTTTTTACAAACGCAATTATTAGAAGATAGTGTTTGTTATTTAAAAGAAATTTTGGAAAGAACTAAGATGTTGGATATTATTTCGATTATAGGTATGCCTATTAGTACTGAAAATCAATTATTTAATTGTGCGGTTGTAATTCAGAAAGGGAAAATTCTGGGAATTGTACCAAAGACTTATATTCCTAATTATTCAGAATTTTATGAGAAAAGGTGGTTTGCTTCTAGTAGTAATTTGAAAGTTAAAGAAATTAATTTACTTGGTCAGATAGTTCCTATGGATACTAATATTATTTTTAAGGATATTAATAATAAAGATATAAGTTTTGCAATTGAAATATGTGAAGATTTATGGAGTGTTAATCCTCCTAGTAATTATCATACAGTTAATGGAGCAATGATTGTTTTTAATTTGTCTAGTAGTAATGAAGTTATTGGTAAATATGATTATAGAAAAAATTTGGTGGCAATGCAGTCTGCTAAAACGATTTCTGCTTATGTTTATGCTTCTTCTGGAATGATGGAGTCTACTTCAGATGTTTTATTTAGTGGAGCTAGTATGATTTATGAAAATGGTTCTAAGTTAGTGGAAAATGAGAGATATGATTTAGATAGTAATTTGATTTATAGTGATATTGATTTTTTGAAGCTTGCTAGTGATAGAAGAAAAAATGTTAGTTATATGGGAGTGGTAGATGATAGATGTTATCAAGAGGTTTTTATAGAAGTAAGTGATAATGTGATTACTCTTAAAAGAGGTTATGAGAAATATCCTTTCGTTTTGAGTGATTTAGTAAAAAGAGATGAAAGATGTGAAGAGATAATAAATATTCAAGCTAACGCTCTTGCTAGAAGATTAATGCAATTAGGTAATTGTAAATGTGTTATAGGTATTTCTGGAGGACTTGATTCGACATTAGCTTTTTTGGTTATAGTAAGGGCTTATTTGAAATTAAAACTTCCAATAAAAGATATAATTTGTGTTGTAATGCCTGGTTTTGGAACTACTGATAGAACTTATAATAATGCAGTTTCTTTAGTAAAGACAATTGGTGCAGAACTTAGAGAGGTGAATATAAAAGAGGCTTGTTTAATTCATATGAGGGATATCGGACTTTCTGAAGAAGATCGTAGTGTTACTTATGAAAATGTTCAGGCTAGAGAGAGAACCCAGGTATTGATGGATATTGCTAATATGGAGGGTGGAATAGTAATTGGAACAGGGGATTTATCAGAGTTAGCGTTAGGTTTTTGTACTTATAATGGTGATCATATGAGTATGTATGCAGTTAATAATTCAATTCCTAAGACTTTAGTTAGATATTTAGTAAAATGGATGGCTGATAGATCAAAAGATAAAATAAAAAATATTATTTATGATATTTTGGATACACCTATTTCTCCAGAGTTGTTGCCACCAGATGATGCTGGTAATCTTTTACAAGAGACAGAGTCTAGTATTGGTCCTTATGTATTACATGATTTTTATCTTTATCATTTTTTAAGGTATGGAGCTAGTGTAGAGAAAGTTTATGTTTTAGCAAAATATGTGTTTGAAAAAGATTATTCAAATGAAGAGATAAAAAAATGGTTAAAAGTATTTATTAAGCGTTTTTTTACTCAACAATTTAAAAGAAATTGTATTCCAGATGGAGTGAAAGTTGGTACTATTAGTTTATCTCCTAGAGGGGATTTGAGAATGCCAAGTGATGTAACTTGCGATAAATGGATAGAAGTGTTAGATAAGATAGAATAGATTTTGTTGTTTACTGAGATAATATTTTTGGTAGTTATGAAAAGGTAATAAATGATTATTGATATGTTAATTCTAGTTATGATAGTATTGGTTTGAAAGTACTTTATAATTTTAGAGGTATTTCATATATTATATAGTGGCTTGTATATTTAAAGAGTTCATGGGTGATAGTTTGAAAAAAGTTTAATATCAATGTAAACGCAACATTTTATAAAGCAGTGGTTGTGTTTAGAAAAAAATTTTATCCTTACTATTTTGGAAAAAATTATAAGGGTGTTGACTTTTTTAGAATAATATAGTATAATATGCAAGCAAAAAAGAGAAAAGAGGGGTTTAATATATGTTATATAATACTAGAAGAGCTCAACAAAGAAATACACAAACATTAGCTCAAATAATTAATCAATTTAAGGGTGAAGAAGGGGCTACTAAATTAAAGAATTTAGCTAAAGTATATAAAGAGGAGGCTCTTGAAAGACAACTTATAGAAGAAGAAATTATGTCAAATGATAACTATTTAAATTGGTTGGAAGGTTTTACTAGAACTCGTTTAGAGTTTCAAAGTGATAGTTATTATTTAGAATATTCACCAACTGATCAACAAGGAGTAAATCAACTTGGTTATTTATATAGAGGTATAAATAAATATGCAAGAGAAAATGGTGTTTATCCTGTACTTCATACGCAAGGTTCCTTTTATTCTTTAGAGCATAATGGTGTAGGCTTTGAGATTGGTACTAAAGTTTGTAATGGAATTATTTCTTATTATTGTAAGAGAACTGGTAGAATTGATGACAATTGTATTAGTTCAGCTGAAGTTTTACCTTCTAGACAACAAGATACTCCAAAAGTTTTAACAAAAGTAAATTAATGTAAATTTATGTTTAGATAATAAAAGATCTGTAATAAAATAAGTTTATTTTATACAGATTTTTTTATGTTTAGAAATAATTTTAGTAATATATAGGTAAGAAAATATTTTGATTTTATTTGATAATAAGTTTAAGTATTGATTGTTAGGAGAGTTTTTGGCTAATTTTATATAAATAGTAATAATTGATAATTTTTTAATAGAGTAAATATTTTATTAATATATAATAATTTGTTATTATAAAAATGATAATATGATATTGACATTTTCTTTTGTTATTAATATAATATTAATAACAATATTTTGATATTTAATGTATAATTAAATGTATATGTAGTAGTTATAGTATAGAGTTATAAAATATTGTGTTTATTTTGTATTTGGAGGTAATTTATGAGAATAGGGGTCTTTGGAGGTTGTTTTAATCCTCCTCATAAAATGCATTATAATATAGCTAGTAATTTGATAAAAAATGATTATTTGGATAGGGTTATATTTGTACCTACTGGTAATTTTTATAATAAAAAAGATTTAATTACTGGTGATAAAAGAATTGATATGCTTAATATTATGATTAAAAGTGATGACAATTTGTCTGTTTCAGATTATGAGTTTGGTAAGTTGACTTATACATATCAAACTTTAAAATATTTTAAAGTGCTCTATCCTGATGATGAAATTTATTTTATCTGTGGAAGTGATAATTTGAATGAGTTTGAAACATGGAAGAATTATGAGTGGATTTTAGCTAATTTTAAATTGCTTGTTATGAGAAGAAATGGTGATGATTTGGAAAAAATTATTGATAAATATGCTAAATATAGAGAGAATATTATTATAAGTGATTTAGATGAGGAAGTGATATCTTCTACTATGATTCGAGATAATATAAAAGATGGTATAAACATTATAGATAAATATTTGGATAAAGATGTTTATTTATATATTTTAGATAATAATTTATATAGATGAATTGATATGTTTTAGATTTTATAAGTTTAAAAAATTATATTTATTTTTTGTTAGTTAATTTGTTTAGTTATAAATTTATTGAAAATAAGTATTATCAAATTATTATTTAATAAGATTGTTGAAATTGAGAGATAATATTTATAATATTTTTAGTTTTAAATTAGTACAATGTGTTATATTTATAATTAAAAATTGTATTTGCAAAAAGACTAATTATTATAGTGTTTTGTTTTTATATGTTTTCTATTTTTGTTTTAATAAAATTAGTAGTGTTATTTACAAATTTGTTATTTGTCTTTATAATAATTTTTAGAAGGGATTTGTAATGATGTTAGTAAAAGATATAGCGATTTAGTTTATGATAGTAGTTATAGGAAATTTAGTTATGGGAATTATGAGTTTATCTTTAATGGTATTTCAGCTGTAAAGACAAGGGATGTTAAAGGTTATTATAATCTTTTTTGAATGATTTCTAAGATAAATGGTAGATGGTATTTATGTTATGATTAATATCATATTAGAGATATGATATCTATTTCTAAAATTGTAGGTATTAGGATACCTAAAAAGAGTTTGATAGTAGTTAGAATACTTAAAATATGGAAATTCAAGATAGAGTAATAGATTGTTTTGGAAATGTTTTGGAGAAATATAATTTTGATATTTCATTTATTGATATTTCTTTTTCTAAATAAATTAGTTTTGATGATGTAAAATAGTATAGAAAGGAAAGGTGATGAGTTATGGATTTTAAGAGTGTTATAGAAAAACTTACTAGTAAAAATCTTACAATATCTACTATGGAATCTTGTACTGGAGGTGGTGTTAGTAACGCGATTACTAATTGTGAAGGTGCGAGTGAAGTATTACAGTTTAGTGCAGTAACATATTCTAATGAGTTTAAAATTAAGATGGGTGTTTCTTCGGAGGTTATAGATAAATATAGTGTTTATAGTATAGAAACAGCACGAGAGATGAGTAAACATATTAGTGAATTTTCAGCAAGTGATATTGGGGTAGGTATTACTGGTAAATTAAAGTGTGCTGATTTAGCAAATGATGTTGGCTGTGATAATGAGGTTTTTGTTAGTATTTATTACCAAGATAAGTTTTATGATATTGATATTCATGTTCATGAACATGAAAGAGGAGATAATAAGCAAGTAATTATTGAACATATTATTAATAAATTAAATGAGATAATTTAATTTATTATTAGAGTAATAGAGGTGTTTTCATGTATAATAGTGAAGAAGAATTTTTAAAATATTATGATTCTAGTCAGTTTGAAAAGTTATCGATGACTGCTGATATTTTACTTTTAAGTGTTTCTTCTATAGAACAGAGTAATTATAGAAAAAACAGTAAAAAGATGATGAGTGTTTTATTGGTTAAGAGAGATGATTATCCATATAAAGATAAGTGGTGTTTGCCAGGAGGTTTTTTAAATCCTAGTAGTGAAACTTTAGAGGATTGTGCAAAGAGGGTATTAAAGAAGGAGACAAATCTGTCTGATATTTATTTAGAACAATTATATACTTATGATGGTCTTGATAGGGATCCTAGAATGAGAGTTGTATCTACTGCTTTTGTAGCTTTGGTTGATAGGAATAAATTAACAGAAAAAACATTGGATAATGTCTCTTGGTTTGATATTACTATGTATGAGGAAGGGTCGGATGTAGTTGATATTTGTTTAGATAATGGCCAAGAGATTATTAATATTTCTATTAGTAAAAAGCTTAGAGATAAAACAACTGATAGATATCAATTTGTGCCTCTTAAGAATGAAAAATTAGCTTTTGACCATGCGTTAGTTGTTTTGGCGGGACTTGAGAGAATTCGTAATAAGTTAAATTATACAGATATTGTTTTTAATATGATGCCAGAGTATTTTACGCTTGGTGAGTTGCAGCAAGTATATGAAGTTATTTTAAATAAAAAATTATTAGATCCAGCTTTTCGAAGAATTATTGCTGATAAGGTAGAAAAAACTAAAAAAATGAGAACAGGAGAGGGTCATAGACCTTCAGCCTTATTTAGATATAGAAAAAAGTAGCATTTCATAATAGTTATTAAGATTTAATTTTTGGTAGTTAGAAAGTGGTTTTAGTATATGGAAATTAGAGGTTTCAAAGCTTTTAATAGGTATGATTAAGTGTTTGAAGAAGGTTATAAATATAATGTTTATGGTTTTATAAAATTTGGTATTGACGGATGTGGATTCCACTTTTGTGGCAGAATGGAAGATACCTTAAGATATTTTGATGGAATTAATGAATATATTAGAATAGCTTCATTAATAGGTAACAGAGGTATTGTTTATTTTAATGATGAGTATTATGTTTATTATGATAGGTATGTCTCTTCTTCTATATTTATTGTACATGTTTATACTAGGAAAGAAATAATAAGTTGCTTTTTATCAGGAAAGTCTTTTAATTTGAAAAGATTTTTGAGCGGCTATTGATTAAGGATAATGAAATATTAATATTTAAAGAGAAGTTTTTTGAAGATAAAGGTATTTTGAATGTTATTTCATATTATCAGGAAAATGATAGTAAATTTTATAGTAGACGATTTAATAAAGATATAGGTTGTTATGGAGTGATGTAAATTAATGAATAGGTATATTGGGGTTTTCGATTCTGGAATAGGTGGTATTACGGTTTTAGAGCAATTAAAAAAAGTTTTACCTCATGAGAGTTTTATTTATTATGGTGATAGTAAAAATAATCCTTATGGTGAGAAAGAATATGATGAGCTTTACGAAATAGTTAGAAAAATAGTTGATTATTTAATAAGCAGAGATGTTAAATTAATAGTTATTGCTTGTAATACTGTTACTACTAGATATATGAAAAAATTAAGAGATGATTATAAAAGTATGATTTTTGTAGGGATTGTTCCTGCTATTAAAGTAGCCTGTGATAATAATTTTAAAAATACTTTAGTTATGGCTACCCCAGCTACAATAAGTTCAGAAAGAACACATGAATTAATTGTAAATAATAAAAGTGCTAGTCAAAATATTACTTTACTTTCTTGTGATGGTTTAGCTAATGTTATAGAGAGTAAGGATGAGGTGGCAATTAATGATAAATTAACTGATATTTTTAAGGAATATAAAGATATCGAATTTGATTCTATTGTTTTAGGATGTACCCATTATCCTCTTGTAAGTAAGAATATAAATACTTTTTTTCCAGATGCTGTACTTTTAGATGGTTCTTATGGGGTATCTATGGAAGTGAAAAGACAATTAATTGTACATGATTTGTTGAATAAAAGTGCTAATCAAGAAGTAATTATATATAATTCTATGGATGAAAATAGTATTTAATTTACTATTTTCTTTGTTTATATTATAATTATTTCATAAGGTGATTGGATGGATAAAATGTTTTATAGTTTGGTAAAACCTATAGTTAAAGTTCTATTTTACTTTTTGTATAGACCTATAGTAATTGGAAAAGAAAATGTTCCAAGAAAAGGAGCTTTGGTTTTAGCTGGTAATCATACAAAATGGTTAGATCCTATCATGCTTGTAGCAATTAATAAAAGACAGGTTCATTTTTTAGCAAAGAGTGAATTGTTTCAGGGATTTACGAAATTTATTGTTAAAGGTATGGGGTGTATTTGTGTTAATAGAAAGGCTCATGATGGTACAGCTTTAAGTAATGCTTTAAAATATTTGAAAAAATCTAGATGTGTTGGTATTTTTCCTGAAGGGACGATAAATCGAACAGATGATGTTATTATGCCATTTAAAATTGGAGCTGTTAAAATGAGTGCTGCCACTGATAGTTTATTGGTTCCGTTTGTTATTACTGGTAATTATAAGTTATTTAGAAGGGGTATTCGTATAGAATTTTTGAAGGGAAGAAAAGTAACGAAAAATTTAGAAGTGGAAAATGAATTACTTATGAATGAGGTTAGTAAAAAATTGGAGGAGTATAATGAAAGAGGCTAAAAGTAAAGAGAAAAAAGAAAAAATGTATGCTTATATCTTTTTAAAACCTATATTGGGTTTATTGTTTCGCCTTTATTATAGACCTGTAATTATTGGTAAAGAAAATATTCCAAAGAACGGTTCTATATTGATAGTTGGTAATCATAAACATCTATATGATCAATGTTTGGCAATTCTTGCTACTAAAAGAGTAATACATTATATGGCAAAAAAAGAGTATTTTGAGGGTAAGATGGCTTGGTTTTTTAAGGCTGTTGGTTGTATACCTGTTGATCGTAGTAAAAAAGATGTGAAAGCGACAAAGTCTGCTATTGATGTGTTAGATTCTGGGTGGGCATTAGGTCTTTTTCCTGAAGGGACTAGAAATAAAACAGATAAGTTTTTATTACCTTTTAAGTTTGGAGCTGTTTCTATGGCTAAGAAAACTGATAGTTATTTAGTTCCTTTTGGTATTACAGGTGATTATGTGTTTAGAAGTAAAAATTTGATGATTAGGTTTGGTAGGCCTTTTAAAGTTTTAGGAGATTTGGAAGAGGCAAATAAAAAATTAGAAGAAGAGGTCACTCTATTAATGAAAGAAAATCTTAGAAATGATGGAAAATAGTGTCAAGTCTTAGAAAGTAATAGCTTTTCTTTTTTGTTTTTATGCTATGATTGTATTGGTGGTTGTATGCAAAATGTAGAAAATGATAAGATTGATTTTCATAAGAAATATAAATTGTATAAAAGTGTTTATGAAATTATTCATCCTGCTATTTCTAAGAAGAACGTTTCTAGTTATCGTATAGTGCTTCGTGATGATTTGTTACCTTTATTGGTTTTTTATCCAAAAAAGGTTTCTAGTTTGGAATCTATTATTTTATTTGTTCCAGGAGATGGTGAAGTTAGTGGTTGTTTGAATAGGTATTCTGATATTTGTTATGAGATATCTACACATTGTGATCGTTTAGTAATTGCAATTGATTATTTTGATTTGGAAAGACGGTTTCCTGATTCTTTAGACATGTGTTATAAAACTATTTTATATTTGGTTGATGAATTGGAAAAGCTTTCTGTTACTTCTGATAATGTTATACTTATGGGTGACTCTATTGGGGCTAATTTAATTAGTGCGATGACTATTAGGTCATTACATGATAATAAGAAGATTTGTTCAAAAGAAATACTTTTATATCCAGTTTTAAGCGGGGAGTATTTTGGAAATTCTAGTTATGAATCTATTAATGATAAAGGTAAGATTGATTTATTGACTATAGATAGGGTTAGAAGTTTTTTTGAGAAATATATTAATGATAAGAATGATTTGAATAATCCTTTGGTTTGTCCTTTATGTGAGACAAATTATAAAAAGTTTCCTACTTCTATGATTATTACAGGTGATTTAGATCCACTTCGTGATGAGGGCTGTGAGTATGCTTCTCGTTTAATTAAGGATAATCCTCATAGCGAATATGCTAATATTTTACTTGTATCTCATGGTTTTTTAGGGTTAAATGATACGGAAATGAAGAATAGATTATATCAAATGATCAATAATTTTATATTAAAGTAGAGTTATTTATTAGTTAGTTTATAAAAAAGCAGGTGTTATTCTAAGTTAAGACATGATATAATATTTGTGGTAAAGTTGTAGAAAGGAAAATGGCAAAATAGTATTGATTATTCTAGTTTTTTGGTAGAATGATTTTATTTGTTTTAGCTGTTTAGTAAGTGGTGTTTATGGCTAAGGGAAAATCTAAACAGGAATTAGTAAGAATGTTGTTGCGAAATAGTGAATTAGGAATGAGTGATGAGGAATTGTTTGACTTATTAATTGATCAGCCTATAGCTATTGATGTTGATAAGCAAGAGGAATCTAAAAAGACTTTTGGGGATCATGTTGCTGATAAGGTTAGTGAAATTGCTGGTAGTTGGACATTTATTATTATTTTTGTTTTATTTTTAATTGGTTGGATTGTTCTTAATAGTGTTTTATTGACAGGGGATAGTAGAATTGATCCTTATCCGTTTATATTGCTTAACTTATTGTTGTCTTGTATTGCTGCTATACAGGCTCCTATAATTATGATGAGTCAGAATAGACAGGCAGAGAAGGATAGTTTGAGAAACAAAAATGATTATCATACTGATTTGAAAAGTGAACTCATTTTGGAAGTGTTGCACGATCAAATGGATTCTATTATTCGTAACCAAAAAAAAATTGTTAAGTTTATTGAGGAGATGGAGGAGAATAATGGTGAAAAATAGATTTTTTATTATTTTGTTTATGTTGTTGTTTTTGATTACTGGTTGTTCTCAAAAAAATGATAAAAATGATAGTACTGTAAAGAAGGACGATTCTTCTGATGTTAATTTAAAATCTTCTAATAGTCATTTGGATACTAGTGGAAGTGGTTCATTAAAATGTACAAGGGTAGCTTCTGCCTCTACTGGAATTGATGTTAGTTTGAATTATGAGTTAAAGTATGAGGATGGATTTGTTTTAGTACTTCATTCTACTGAAAAAATAACTTCTTCTTCTAGTGATAGTTTGGATGAATATGAGGAGGCTTATAAAAAAATTGCTCAAAATTATGATGGTTTGGATTATTATGATACTAATGTTATTCGTACAGATGATACAGTTGTTAATGATACTACTATTAACTATCAAAAATTAGACATGGATAAGTTATTGGCCATTGAGGGGGAGGAAGATAATGTTATTGAAGATGGTAAGGTTAAGTTAGCTACTTGGCTTTCTTTTGCAGAGAAATTTGGGACTGTTTGTGAAGAGGTTAAGTAAATTTTTCTTAGTTGTTCGAGTAGTTTAATGGATAAAATTTCTTCCTCCGACGGAGAAGATATGGGTTCGATTCCCATCTTGAACACCAAATTAATATTGAACTTAAGTTTTAAAGTTCTATTTTTTATATGTTTTAATATTTATAGGATTATATTTGCTATAATTGAATTGTTTTTAGTTTGTTTAGTAATACTAGGATGTGATTAAATGAGTACAGAGTTAATTGATGTGCTTGATTGTAATGGCGTTTTAACTGGTGAGGCATTATCAATGGGGAGGTACATAAAAGAGGTTTGTGGTATAGAGTAATTGTAGTTGCTATTGTAAATGAGAAAAATGAGGTTTTATTACAACAGCGAAGTGAAAAAAGGAAAAAAATGCTGGAATGTGAGATACTTCTGTTGCTGGACATATTTCTGCAGGATAAGATTCTTTATCTGTTGCTGCTCATGAAATAAATTAAGAAGTTAGTGTTTTGCTTGGTTATAGAACAGAAATAAAATATTTTAGATATATGTATTGTGAGAACATTTGGAGTTGATGATAAGACATTATATTTCCAAAAAGAAGAGGTTCAGACTGTAAAATTTGTAAATTTATCAATAATACAAAAAATGAAAGAAAATCATGAGTTAGTTGAGCGTCTGTCTTGAGGTTTATCAAGTTTTGACATTATTTCTTTTTGTATGAATTATTATTTACTGGTTACTATAGGGTTAATTGTAAGGTAAATTGTTACAGATAAATGAGTATTTTTTGTGGTTATATTTTTTTAATTCGTTTTTGTTTGAAATAGTCCAAATTAATATGGGATGATTTTTATGAAAACTTTTGATAGCTTTTTTTTCTGTCATATCTTTAGAGATTGCTAAAAAATCTGGTTTGCAGTAATTTATAAGTGCGTTTGTACTTATTAAGAAACTGGGATATTTGTTATTTAATAGTAAACCATATTGGTAATTTGGTTCTTTTTTTCTTAGATATTTTATTGTATTGGGGTTGAATGATTTTATTATAAATTGTCCTTTATAATTTTTAAGTATATTTAGTGTTTTGTTTACTAATTTTTTATATTTTTTTATGTTTTTTAATTCAATATCTAAAAGTACTTTATTATTAACTAGTTTAAGTACTTCTTGTAATGTTGGTATTTTTTCATTAGTATTTAATAATGGTACTTTTTTTAATTCTTTTAGAGTTAGTTTTTTGATTAATAGATTTTTTTTAGTCATTCTGAATAGATTTTTATCATGGAATACAATTACTTGATTGTCTTTTGTTAATTGAATATCTAATTCTATTGGAGTATTATAGATTATGGCCTTTTTAAAGGATGAAATGGAATTTTCTGGTATGTTTTTGTTGTTATGTATTCCTCTATGAGCGATTATGAGCTTTTCATAGTTAATAGGGATTTTCATTTTAAGCCTCCATATAATTTTAATATAATATATTTGCAAATATAAAAAGTTGTGTTAATATATTATATGAGTTATGCCGATATAGTTTAGTGGTAAAACAGATCCTTGGTAAGGATCAGCGGTAAGTTCAATTCTTACTTTCGGCACCAGAGAAGAATCTGCTCGAACTTTTATAGTTAGAGCTTAATGATAAATATCAATTCTAGAAATGGGATTGATTTTTTAATGTTCAAAAGAAAGTGAGGAGATTCTTAAATGGTAACAATAAAAAATGAAAAAATCGAAATGGAAGAAGCACTAAAAAATAAGATAGAGTTTATATGTAGTTTTTGTAATACTACACCTATTATTTATAATGGAAATATAAAAATGATAGAACACACAAATTTGCAATATGTAGAACCCCATAGAATTATTATTAAAG
>CAOJZZ010000021.1 GCA_948466315.1 uncultured Mycoplasmatota bacterium
GAAGTATAAATGCTAATTATAAAGATAAAGTAACCATAAATTTAAGTTTAAGTAAATACACACCAGGAACAATAAAAATAAGAGTAATGGCTAATAATATGTATGGTTTATCATCAAATAAGACAGCAAGTATGACATATAAAGATTTAGAACCACCAAAATGTGTTATCAAAGCAGAAGATAAAGAGACAAGTGCCAAAAAATGGATTAATCAAAATAGAAAAATATCAGTAGGTTGTGATGATGGAGACGGAGTAGGTTGTAAAAAACCAGAATTTACAAAAACATTTAAAACAGATGCCAAAATAGGAACAATAACAATAGAAGATGAATCAGGCAATAAAGCACAATGTAAAGTAAGTGTATATGTAGATAAAACAAAACCAAAATGTAGTATAGAAGGAGAAGGAAAAAAAGGAGAAAATAATTGGTATAGATCGAATATAAGCATAGCTTTAAAGGCAAGTGATAATTTGAGTGGAGTAAATGAAAGAGATTTAACAACCTCAACTAAAATATCATATAGTGGAAACACAACTGCTAGTCAAAAAGAAGATACCAAAGGAGTAACATGGTATGGCTATGTAAAAGATAAAGCAGGTAACGTCAATAATTGTAAAGAAACATTTAAAAAGGATACAGTACCACCAACCTGTAAAATAACAAAAAAAGGAACAATGGGAGAAAATGGTTGGTATAAATCAAAGAGTGTAGACTTAAGTATGACAAAAGAAGATGTAACAAGTGGAGTAGCCAAATATGGGTTAATAGCCTCAAAAACAGTTAGCTATAATAGCAAAACAACAGGAACTCAAGGAAATTCTAATAATGTAACCTGGTATGGCTATGTTAAAGATAAAGCAGGAAACACAGGAAACTGTGAATCAGGTAGTTTCAAAGTGGATACAGAAGCTCCAAGCTGTGTAGTTAATGCAACAGGAACAAATGGAAGTAATGGTTGGTACAAAAGTAATGCTAACATATCCCTTTCGACAAATGATAATTTAAGTGGAGTGGCTGGTAAAGATTTAACAACAAGTTCTAGTGTAACATATAATGGAAATACAAACAGAACCCAAACAGATACAAAAGGAACAACTTGGTATGGTCATGTTAAGGATAAAGCAGGTAATACCAAAAATTGTAATAAATCAGTTAAAGTTGATACAGTACCACCAACTTGTTCTGTTAATAAGAACGGAGTACTTGGAGAAAATGGTTGGTATAAAGCTCAAAATGTATCATTAAATATGACGAAAAACGATGCAACTAGTGGTATAGCTAGCTATGGTTTAGCAACAACAAGTAGTGTTAATTATAATAGTAAATCAACAGGATCTCAGGGAAGTTCAAACGGGGTGACCTGGTATGGTTATGTAAAAGATGCTGCAGGTCATACAGGAAAATGTAATACAGGAAGCTTTAAAGTAGATCCAGTAGCCCCAAATTGTACAGTAAATGCAAGTGGAACTTCAGGAAGTAATGGCTGGTTTATTAGTAACGCAAGTATCTCACTTTCATCAAGTGATAGCTTAAGTGGTGTAAGTAACAAAGGTTTGACAACAAGCAGCAGTACAACATATAATAATCAAACAAGTAATACTCAAAGAGATACAAGAAATACAATTTGGTATGGCTATGTTAAGGATAGGGCAGGTAATACTAAAAACTGTAGTAGATCAGTTAAAGTAGATACAGTAGCCCCAACTTGTTCAGTAAACAAAGATGGAGTTGCAGGAGAAAATGGTTGGTATAAAGAAAGAGCTGTGTCATTAAGGTTGGATAGAAATGATGCGACAAGCGGTGTATCTCGCTATGGACTAACGACTTCAAGTAGTGTTAGCTACAACAATAGTCTTTCAAATTCCCAAGGAAATACAACTGGAGTAACATGGTATGGGTATGTCCAAGATGCCGCAGGACATACAGGAAAATGTACGACAGGGAGTTTTAAAGTAGATAAAGATAAACCAAGTTGTAAAATAAGTGTTGATGGAACAACAGGAAGTAATGGCTGGTATAAAGCAAAAGCTGTAACCTTAAATATTAGTAGAAGTGATACAGGAGGGAGCAAATTAGCCAAATATGGTTTAACTACTTCAAATAGTGCTAGCTATAATAATATCCCATCTGTTTCACAAGGTAACACACCAAGGACTGGAACAACATGGAATGGATATGTAAAAGATAACGCAGGTAATGTTCAAAAATGTAGTCAAACAGTAAAAGTAGATAAGGATAAGCCAACATGTACTAGTACAGGAGGAAGCACTAATTGGACAAATGGTAGTAGAACTATTAGAGGAGTATGCCATGATACTGGAAATAGTGGTTGTTCCTCATCAGTACCAAGTAGGACCTATAGTAAGAGTAAGGGAGAGTCAATGAATGCACAAAAAGGACCAGATGGTAAGGTTTGTGATAACGCAGGAAACTGTAGTGCTAATTGTCCAGTTAATCAATGGGTAAAGATTGATAGAAAACCACCAACATGTACTACTAGTGGAGGAAGCTCAAGTTGGACGAAAAGAAATGTGACTATAAGAGGAACCTGTCATGATACGGGAGGAAGTGGGTGTACAGGTGATACTATAGAACAAACAAAAAGAGGAACTAGAAATGATAGATATAGTCCTGGTAATGCTTGTGATAATGCTGGAAATTGCGTTAGTTGTCCCAAGACAAAAGTTATGATAGATCAAACACCACCATCAGTTATTAAAGCAAGTTCTGCGAAATGTGGAAAATGTTCTGCATCAGAGGCTAAGCACACATGGTATATTCAATTTCATTTAACTGATAATGAGTCTGGATTAGATTACAGAAAAATTAAGTATAATGGTATTGGACCTCAAAGAGACTCCTTTAACGGAGTAAGTCTAGCTCCTGATTGTGTAGCCCATAATGGTGCTAGCTCATCATACACTATTACGGAACTATGTGATAAAGTAGGAAATTGTGTATCATCTGGTAGTGGTTTTAGAGGAACTTATAATAAACCATCAGGATGCTAATATCATAATACATTGTTAGAACAATTATTAGTCTAGAGTGTTTTACATATATATTTAAAGATAAGAACAAAAGATACTTATTATGGATTTCTAGAAGTTTTAGTAACAAACACTCAACATGAATATAAAAAATTAAAATAATTTGTTATCTAATAGACGAGTTTTATATAATATTAATAACAAATAATTAATATCATTGAGCAATAAAGTTTTGTTCTTTGCAAGTAGTGTTGGTGGACCAAAAACTATGTCGAATTAATTGAGATAAGAGTGTCAAATTTGATACTCTTTTTCTCTGCCAATAAAATAAATTCTTTACAAATTCCAAAAAATATGTTAAAATACAGGCACAATTAAAAAGGGGGAAATATAATATGGAGGCTTATTTTATAAATGACGATAAGTTTATTGATTATTATAAGATTTTAGGAGTATCAGTTACTAGTACTCAAGAAGAAATTCAAAAAAAATTTAGAGAAAGTATGAAAAAATATCATCCAGATGAATATTTAAAAACAGAAATTACATTACAAGAATATAAAGAGATAAACAAAAAAGCTAGAGACCTCTCAGAGGCATACTCAATTTTGAGTAATAAAGCCAAAAGGACCGATTATAATATTAAATATTATGTACACTATTTAAATTCACATAAGAAAAAAACAACTAATACATCTACTAATATATCTAATAAGGGGACAAGAAAAAAAGATAGTTTTATTCAAGTAATTAAAAATGATTGGAAAGATATTAGAGAAAAAGAAAAAAATATGTCATTTACTAAAAGACATCAAAGATTTGATAAAAGAGCACATAAAATATATGGACAAGTAAAAGATAAAAATGATAAAGATTTAATTTTTCAAATAAAAAGAGGAACATTACATATTTTTGGTGAATTATATTACCAATTATCAAAATTATCTTATATAAAAACAGATTCACTACCGAAATTAATTCTTAGAAATAGAAAAACATTAGCAGGAGTTATTCTAGCATCAGCATGTATATTTCAATCAACAAATGATAAACCAGTAGAGGAAAATTTTGTTAGTAATAACCAAGTATTAGAAGAGCAAGCTAATAAAGAAATCTATGAGAAAAAATTATCATTAGATTATCTTTATACTATTCAAGGTGGGGATACTTTATCAGATATAGCCGTTAAAACAGGTTACTCTGTTGATATGCTAAAAAGAAAAAATAATTTAGTAGATGATCACATATATATAGGAGAACAGTTAAAAATACCATATATTATTTCAAATTTTGATTTAGCCGACTGTACAACCACAGTACAATATGATAGTAGTTTATCTTTACATGATTTTGCCTTACTGTATAATACTACTGAAGAATCTATTAAAAAACTTAATGAAGAATCAATAACAAATGTTAATGGTACTAATACAATCCTAAGTGATACTTTAGCAGTACCAACATTTATCCATTCTAATAATCAAACAAATACTAAAAGAATTTAATAAAAAGCTATTGATAAAATTCAATGGCTTTTTCATTATATATAAATATAACTATAAGTATGATATTAACACTCATAATAAAAAGGATAGTTAGCAAACAATATTTTGAAAGTTAATTTATAGACTTTGTTCCAAGTATTTGGTACAATAAAATAGTTATGATAGGATGTGATATAATGTTAGAAATTATACTATTAATTGCTGGTTTTATTATAGTTATTAAATCTAGTGATGTATTAGTAGATGCTGCAAGCTCACTTGCGATAAAATGTCATATTCCTAAAATGTTAATTGCTTTAACTATTGTTTCTTTTGGTACTTGTGCACCAGAAATAGCCATTTCATTTAATAGCGTAGCCGAAAATAATGGTACAATGGCATTTGCTAACGTAATAGGTAGTTGTATTGTAAATATATTTCTAATAATAGGACTAGCCTCCATTACAAAACCCATTAAAGTAAAACATGAAACTATTAAAAAGGAATTACCTATTCTTCTGTTAATAACTACAAGTTTTTGTGTTTTAATGTTAGATGCCTTATTTACACCAGGTACTAAAAACACTTTTTCTAGAGCAGATGGGCTCATATTAATTATTCTTTTTTTAATATTTGTAGTTAATTTAGTACAATTACTAAGAAAAAAGGAAGATTCAACAAAAGAAGAGCAAAAAATAAAATATAAAAACCCCATAATAGCCATTTTACTATTAATATTATCTATTATTTTTATTTCATATAGTAGTGAACTTATTGTAAATAATGCCATAAAGTTGGCCAAAATGCTTGACATTAGTGAAAAAATGATTACTATGACAGCTATTGTTATTGGTACATCTCTTCCTGAAATGTTTATGACCATATCTAGTGCTAAAAAGAATGAATTTGATATGACTATTGGTAATATAATAGGAACTAATATTTTTAACATTTGTATTGTTTTAGGATTACCAGTAGTAATTTATGGTAATGTGCCACTTGAAAACTTTACCATAATAGACATATTAGTTGTCTTTGTCTCTTCCCTAAATTTATATCTTTATGCTAAAAGTGAAAGAACAATCTCTAGAATAGAAGGTATTATTATGATTTTAATCTTTATAGCATATTACACATATCTTTTATTAGGAAATTAAATTAATAATCATAAAAATACTAATGAATTAATAATATCTAATGATTATAATTCAAAAAATATAACTTATACTACATATAATATTAATTTTTTCTTTGTTAAATATAAAAAGTATGTTATAATTATATCAGAAAGGAGTGGGAAACATAAAAATCCCACTTCTTATTATTTCTGGAGGTGGCCCATGAAAAAAGAAGTAGCACAACTTGTAAATGAAAAAATTAGTGATTTGGATATTCATATTGATGATGCTTATATTTCAACTAGTGAGGGGAAAAAGATTTTTAATATTGTTTTAGATAGCGATGAAGTAATTGATCTAAATAAGATTACAGAAGCATCAAGAAGAATCAATAAAATATTAGATGATGAAAAAAAATTATTACAAGATATTGATGAATTAGATATTTTTTCAAAAGAGAAGGGAGATATAGAAAATGAACAGTAAAGAATTTAAAAAAGCTTTAGATAACATTGTAAAAGAAAAAGATATTGATCCAGAAGTTGTCTATAATGCTATGGAATTAGCTCTTACATCAGCTTACAAAAAGAATTTTAATTCTAAAACTAATGTAAAAGTGTTATTTGATAGAGCAACAGGAGAAATTAAAGTATATTCATATCTAACAGTAGTACCTGATGATAAAATGAGTAAGGAAGAATACGAAGATTATTTATTTGAACATTATACTGATGAAGATGAAGAAGAAGATGATGATGAAACAACAGAATCAGAAGAAGGTGATGAAAAAGAAAAAGAACCCGCCCCTTCATACTTTAATGCTGAAACAGAGATTAAATTAAGTGATGCTAGAAAAATAGATAAAACTCTAGAAGTAGGAGATACAATTGATAGTGAAGTAACACCTAGAGACTTTGGACGTGTAGCAACCTCTACTGCTAAACAAGTTGTTATTCAAAAAATTAGAGAAGCTGAAAGAAATAGTATTATGGAAGAGTTCGGTGATAAACAAGATGAACTATTAATTGGAACAGTTGCTTTAGAAGATACTGATAATTATTTTATAGATTTAGGAAGAACCAATGGAATTTTACCTAAAAAGGATATAATTCCAGGTGAAAAAATAGAAATGGGCTCTCAAATAAAGGTATATGTATCTAAAGTAGATAATAATGGAAAAAATTTATTAATTCTCTTAAGTAGAGTACATTATGGTTTTGTTAAAAGACTATTTGAACTTGAAATTCCAGAATTAGCTGATGGAACAATCATGTTATATAGTGTAGCAAGAGATGCTGGAAATAGAAGCAAAGTCGCTGTTTATTCTGAAAATCCAAATGTCGATGCCATAGGTGCTTGTATTGGAGAAAAAGGAAGTCGTATAGCCCGTATCATTGAAGAATTACATGGTGAAAAATTAGACGTTGTAAAATATGATAAGGATCCAGCTGAATTTATTAAAAATGCCCTATCACCAGCTAAAGAGTTAACAGTTGCTATAACTGATCAGAAAAAACAAGAAGCTATGGTAATAGCTGATGGAGATAATTTCTCTCTAGCTATCGGTAAAAAAGGACAAAATGCTCGCCTTGCTAGTAAGCTAACTCATTATAAAATTGATATTAAATCAACAGAGCAAGCTAGAGAAGTAGGGATTAACTTTAGATAATGGAGGTATTATGAAAGTAAGAAAAATACCCTTAAGAACTTGTGTTATATCCAAAGAACAACTTCCTAAAAAAGAATTACTTCGTATAGTTAGAACAAAAGAAGGGGGCTGTGTTGTTGACGAAACTGGAAAAATAAATGGCCGAGGTGCATATATTAAAAAAGATATAAACATCTTAGAAAAAGCTAAAAAATCAAAAATCTTAGAAAAAAGATTAGAATGCAATATAGAGGATAGTGTTTATGAAGAAATAAAGAAAATAATAGAAAAGTGAGGTGAGTCTTTATGATGACTATAAAAGATTATGCATTAGATGTAGGAAAGACTGTTGAGGAGATTAAAGCCTTATGTGATAAAATTGGTATTGCCTACGAAGACGAGACTACTACTTTAGAGGAAACAGATATCATTTTATTAGATAATGAAATACAAGATGCTGAGGACTATATTGAAGGAGATATTGACGATTTACAAGAGAAAATTTTGGATGAAGAAGTAAGTGACAAAGCTGAAGAACTTGCTATGAATACAAAGTTTGACTTGGATAACTCTAAATCATTTGAAAAAGTTAAACCAAGAACTACCAAGAAAAGTGAAGGAAATAAAAAGGAATTTTTAAAAGAACGTAAGAAAATATATAAACATAGAGAAAAATTACAAAGTAATGAAAGCATTCAAGATGAAAATGTTGTTTTATATCACGAAGGAATGAGTGTTTCAGATTTAGCTAGTTCCTTAAATGTGGCTCCTGTTGAATTAGTAAAAAAATTAATGGGTCTAGGAATTATGGCTTCTATTAATCAAGCGATTGATTATGACAGTGCAGAAGTAATAACCTCTGAATACGATAAGACACTAAAAAAAGAAGAAACTGCTGATATATCTAACTTTGAAAATTTTGAAATTGCAGACAATGAAGAAGATTTGGTTGAACGTCCTCCAGTAGTTACAGTAATGGGACATGTTGACCATGGTAAAACAACTCTTCTAGATACTATTAGAAAAACGAGTGTTGTAAGTAATGAGGCTGGAGGAATTACCCAAGCTATAGGTGCTTACTCTGTCAAATGTAAAGAAAAATTAATTACTTTCATTGATACTCCTGGTCATGCAGCTTTTACTCAAATGCGTGCTCGTGGAGCCTCAATTACAGATATTGTAATAATC
Source organism: uncultured Mycoplasmatota bacterium (assembly GCA_948466315.1). Lineage (GTDB taxonomy): Bacteria > Bacillota_I > Bacilli_A > RF39 > UBA660 > CAOJZZ01. The sequence goes on from CAOJZZ010000021.1 coordinate 8,432, forward strand.
ATAGTAGCAGCAGATGATGGTATAAAACCTCAAACTAAAGAAGCTATAGACCATGCTAAAGCCGCAGAAGTACCAATTATTGTAGCTATTAATAAAATTGATAAACCAGAAGCTAATATTGATAAAGTAATGAGTGGTTTAGTGGAAAATGGTCTTACTCCAGAAGAATGGGGTGGAGATATTATTGTTAATAAGATATCTGCTAAAACTGGTGATGGAATAAATGAATTATTAGAAAATATTTTATTAGTTGCTGAAATGGAAGGTTACAAAGCTAATCCATCTCGTTATGCAACAGGAGCCGTAATCGAATCTAGAAAAGATAATAAAGTAGGTTCAATTGCTACTTTATTAATCCAAAATGGTACACTTCGTGTTGGAGATCCAATCGTAATTGGTAATTATTTTGGGAAAGTACGAACCCTTAAAAACGATTTAGGCCAAAATATTGTTGAAGCAACACCATCTACTCCAGTTGAAGTGACTGGAATCTCAGAAATACCAAGTGCTGGTGACAAATTCATGGCTTTTGAGTCAGAAAAGCAAGCCAAACAAATAGCTGAAGAAAGAAAATTACGTTCAAAAGAAAAAGATACCAATTTTAGTGGTATGACCTTAGAAGATTTATTTAGTAAAATCCAAGAAGGTACTAAACAAATAAAAATAGTATTAAAAGCGGATGTAAATGGTAGTCTAGAGGCAGTAAAAAGTGCTTTGGAAAAGATTGACATTGAAGGTGTAAAAGTAAATATTATTCGAGCAGCAGTAGGGGCTATCACAGAAAGCGATGTTGTATTAGCAAGTGCCTCAGATGCTCTAATTATAGGGTTTAATGTCCTAAGTAGTCCTAAAACTACTGATACTGCTAAAGAGTATGATATAACTATCAAGACTTATAATATAATTTACCAAGTGGTAGAAGATATTGAAAAAGCTATGAAAGGTATGTTAGACCCAGTATATGAAGAAAAAGTAATGGGTACTTTGGAAATAAGACAATTATTTAAATTTTCTAAAGTAGGCTTAATAGCTGGATGTCATGTCCTATCTGGCGTTGTGAAAAACAATCAAAAAGCACGTATTATACGTAATGATACTGTGATTTATAATGGCTCAGTAAATACTCTTCAACATGAAAAAGATCAAGTAAAAGAAGTAAAAAAAGGTATGGATTGTGGAATCACTCTAGAAAACTGTCAAGATTATAAGGAAGGAGACACTATTGAAGTTTACGAATTAGTAGAAATTAGTAGATAAATATGAAAAGAACAATCAAAGAAGAACGAGAAACAGAAATAATAAAAGAAGAATTTTTAGATGAAAATAGTCTATTACAATATAAAAAAGATAATAATAACAATTTCGAAGTAGTAATCAAATATATTACTAAAAATCAAATTCATGAACAATTTCTAGCAAGAATAGAAAATTCTAATCCTAATAAAACCTTACTACAATTAAATGAGGATTCAACAGCAATAGCAATCTTCAAAAAATATGATAATGCTTATCAATTAAAAAGACTTTATAAAGTAAGGACACATAGTTTTGCTCATTCAGAATTTTTAGATATTGTATATCCAAACTTTTTTAGTAAAACTAAATTAGATAGTCATTTACAATTAGTAAAAAAGATTTCTAAAAACTAAACATAACTATAAAAAATAGTAATTATATAAGTAATTTCGCTATAGTAAAAAAGAAGGGAATGATGATTATTAAAAATATAAAAATAGAGAGATTAAATCATACATTTCAAGAAGAAATAAGTAAAATATTAATGACTGAGATAAAAGATGAAGATATCAGCTTTGTTACAATTACAGGTGTTGATACAACAAGCGATTTAAGTTATGCTAAAGTATATTTTACAGTTTTATCTGAAGAAAAAAAAGATATAACTACTGAAGCATTAAATGGTGCTGCTCCTTTTATCCGTGGTAAATTATCAGAAAGAGTTGAAATAAGACATACACCTGAATTAAAATTTATCTATGATACATCTATTGCTTATGGTGAACATATTGAAGAAATTATTGATAAAATTAATCAAAAACAATAACAAAGGTCAGTAATAAGACTTTTGTTTTTAATAATTAGGAAATACTAAAAATAAATTCAAAAGAGATTATCTTCACTAACTAATAATTTTATGTTACAATAATATATAATAGAAAGGGAGATTTTAATGACAAGGGTAACAAAAGGGGGAAGAAAAAGGCAAAAAGATACATATGATGATAGCTGGATGTATATTTTATTATTAACAACTTTAATAATATTAATTGAATCTTTAAAAAATTATACCTTTATATCTAATAATGTATCCATAACATACTCAATATTCTTATTACCATTTATTTATTTAATAACTAATTATATTACCAAAAAATATGGCTATAGAAAAAGTATAGTAGCTATTTCAATATCTGGAGTATCATTAGTATTATTTGTATCAATTATGGCTTTTTCGATGGGAGGAAGGCTAGACTTTTCTAATATAAGTGGACAATTTTGTGGCTATGTAGTAAGCCAATTTGTAAACCTAACTATTTATATATTCCTATTAGAAAATACAAATTCACCATTTTTCTTAATATATTTAGAATACTTATTTTCTTTAATAATATTTTATATGTTCTATATTTTAATATATTTAGAAATGCTAATAGTTGATAACTTCTGGTTAGGATACTTTACAGTATTTGGTATTCAAATAATTCTTTGCTTACCATTATCAATAATAGATAAAAAAATAAAAAGAGGATTAGAATAACTAAATCTTAAAGGTTAACAATTAATAAAATTAAAGGACTATTACCTATATTTTCAAGGGAATAGTCCTTTAATTTTATCAATATAAACTAGTATTATGATAATTTCTGATTAAAAATCATTTCTTTATATAAAATAGTAAGTTACTAGAAAATATTTACAGTTTTAAAGTAACTCAATTCTAATTCCTAAAACACCATACTGTAATTGTTTTTCCTTTTGTATAAAACTGTTCTAATACATTAATCAACTCATTTTTAGTCATTGAATTATCAGCTAAAACAGCAATATCAAAATCCTTAAGTGAAATAATTTTGCTAGCTTTGTAAAAAAAGATAAAGAAGAGAAAAAAATATGTAAATTATATGTATCAGATAAATGTAGAAATTTAGGAGTAGGTACTACTAAACCATTAATAACTATAGCTGATTACAAATTAGATATGTTTAAACCAATTATAAAAAAATATAATTGGGAACTAACAGAGATTGTCTCAGGCATATATAATGAGAACCATAAAGAATTGTGTTTTAATGAACACTTACTAAGAATAATGAAAATACAGTAACAAAAATTTTCCAAAAAAGATAATTAGAGTATTAAATAATCATAAAGAACAGCTAAAATAAAAAAGACAAGACCAATAAATCATGTCTAAATTAATATAGATATTAAAGTAAGTATTATATTATGAAACATATGAATAGCTATAGAAGTAAAAACAGTGTCAGTTTTATCATATGAAGCAGCAAAGGCAAATCCTAAACAAGAATATGGAACAATAAATAAAATATCAATCCAAGTATTTATATTATGAATTACATGAATACCCCCAAATACTAAACCAGAAGTTAAAATAAATAACCACTTATTTTTAAAAGCATTCTTAAAACACTTTCTAAATACAATCTCTTCTATAAAAGGAGCTAATATTCCAGCATCAATAAGCATTAACCAAGGAAGTGCCTGAATCATTGTTTGAACTGTTTTTTCATTACCAGCTTGGCCCGCCTTAAAAAAGTATACTAAAATAAGATTAGAAATAATCATTCCTATTAAACCACAAAGCCAATATTTAAAACCAACATCCAAATTATTTGATAACTTATTTCTAAATATTACCCATTCTTTTCTAAGCTCCTTGCGAAATATAAAAAAAAGTATCAAAAGTAATATTATATTAGAAAATGAGCTAAGCATAACACTCATACTATTACTAAGTCTATTAACATCTATCTTTAAAAGAATAACAGGTATCCATTGTAATAAGCTACTAAAATAAAATAACAAGAAAATTAAAATGCCTTTAATAATACCATTAACATTTATTTGTTTAGTCATAAAATCACCATACCAAACATAACACAAAATTAAAAAAAAGAAAAGTAAAAAGCTCTGACCTTTTTGTAAAATTTACTACCTAAACATTTACATATTTTAATATTAAATAAAGTAAACACAATTATTACTATTTAGTTAAGGTAATCTGTTCAAAAAATTTCAGTATCCAAAATTCTTGACATTTCTACAAAAAATACTCCTTGCATTATCCTCATAAAAATAGTATAATACAAGTACTTACCAATACTAGGTCAAAAGAATTTCCGACTTTTTACTTGGCATTGGCTAATATATAAAGAAAGGAAGTGTTGATATGGCATTAACAAAAGAAGAAAAAGCAAATATTATAAAAGAGTTTGCCAAGAATGAAAAAGATACAGGTTCTGCTGAAGTACAAATAGCAATTCTTACAAAGGAGATTCAAGACTTAACAGAACATTTAAAAGTACATATTCATGATTATCATTCACGTAGAGGACTTTATAAAAAAGTTGGACAACGTAGAAATATGTTACAATACTTAGCAAAAAAAGATATTCAAAGTTATCGTGAAGTAATTAAAAAACTAGGATTAAGAAAGTAGACATATTTTTTTTAAGTGTCTGCTTTTTATTTTAAGAGTAAAAACACTATATTAAAAACTTAAGTTATTAAGGATTAGATACCCTTAAAATGCTAATATAAGTATAAATAATTAATAACTTAATACCTAGTAAATAAAATCAAGAAAAGAGGAAAAATAATGAAAAAGAGAAAGTTTGAATTAGATTTCCATGGTCGAAAAATTATTGTTGAACATGGAGAATTAGCAAAACAAGCAGATGGGGCAGTTTTAGTAAGATATAATGATACTGTTGTATTAGCAACCGCAGTAGTAGGTAAAAATGCTAATTTATTAGCTGACTTTTTCCCCTTAACAGTTAATTATCAAGAAAGACTATACTCTGTAGGGAAAATACCTGGTGGTTTTATCAAAAGAGAAGGGCGTCCTAGTGAAGCAGCTACTTTAGCTGCTAGAATGATTGATCATCCTATGCGTCCCTTATTTCCAAAAGGATTTAAAAACGAAGTACAAATAATTTCTACAGTTTTATCAGTAGATCAAGATTGTTCACCAGAATTAACGGCTATGTTAGCCTCATCCCTAGCAACATGTATCTCACAAATTCCCTTTAATGGACCAATAGCAGGAGTAAAAGTAGGTAGAATAAATGGTAAGTTAATAATAAATCCAACATCTGAAGAATTAGAAAATTCTGAACTAGACTTAACAGTAGCTGGTACTAAGGACGCTATTAACATGGTTGAATCAAGTGCTAAACAAGTACCAGAAGAAATTATGTTAGAAGCTTTAATGTATGGATATAAAGCGGTAAAAGAACTTATTAAATTTCAAGAGACGATTATTAAAGAAGTTGGCCTTGAAAAAATGACTTATGAAACGCTAGTACCAGAAGAGAAAATGCAAGAAAAAATCACAAAATTAGTATCTAAGAAAATAAATAAAGCCCTACGTATTAAAGATAAAACTAAAAGAAATGAAACTCTTGATGCCCTAAAAGAATCAGTTATTAACTTATATACTGAAGAAAATGAAAAGAATTTAACTGAGCAAGAATTAAAAGAACTACTAACAAAAGTAAATATGGTACTATCTGAAATAGAATATGAGGAATTTAGAAGTGTTGTTGTAAAAGAAGAAATTCGTGCCGATGGTAGAAAAATGGATGAAATAAGAAAACTATCTGCTAGTATAGACATATTACCAAGAACTCATGGCTCTGCTCTTTTTACAAGAGGTGAAACTCAATCCTTATCCATAACAACACTAGGTGCCTTAGGAGAACATCAAATTATAGATGGTCTAAGTATCGAAGATCAAAAAAGATTTATGTTACATTATAATTTCCCTCAGTTTTCAGTAGGAGAAACAGGAAGATATGGTCCTCCAGGTAGACGTGAAATAGGACATGGAGCACTAGGAGAAAAAGCTTTAGCTCAAGTTATTCCATCAGAAGAGGAATTCCCTTATACTATTAGGGTTGTCTCAGAAATATTAGAATCTAATGGTTCTTCATCCCAAGCTAGTATTTGTGCAGGATGTATGTCATTAATGGCTGCTGGTGTTCCTATTAAGGCTCCTGTAGCTGGAATAGCCATGGGTCTAATAACTCATGAAGATAAATATACAATTTTAACAGATATTCAAGGTATGGAAGATCACCTAGGAGATATGGATTTTAAAGTAGCTGGAACCAAAGATGGTATTACCGCTTTACAAATGGATATTAAAATTAAAGGAATAACAGAACAAATCCTAGAAGAAGCCCTATATCAGGCTAAAAGAGCTAGACTAGAAGTCCTTGATGTTATGACTAAACAAATTAAAGAACCAAGAAAAGAAGTATCTAAATATGCTCCAAAAATGACTACATTTATGATTAATCCATCACAAATCAAAGATGTAATTGGTCGGGGTGGAGAAATGATTACTAAAATTATTTGTGAAGCATCAAATGTTAAAGAAGTAACTAATGTAAATGCTGTAAAGGTAGATTTAGAAGACGATGGACAAGTAATTATCTATCATAATGATCAAGAAGTAATTGATAAAACTAGAAAAATGATTGAAGATATAGTTCGTGAAGTAGAAATAGGTAAGATATATGAGGCAAAAGTAGTAAAAATAGAAGAATTTGGTTGTTTCATCCAACTATGGCCTGGTTGTGAAGGCTTAGTCCATATTTCACAACTAGCTAAGGAAAGAGTAAATAAAGTAGAAGATATCGTAAAATTGGGAGATGAGATTTTAGTAAAATCATTAGGTCCTGACAAAAAGGGTAGACAAAACTTCTCAAGACGCGATGCTCTTACTAAAAATAAATAAAAAAATTCTTTGTTTAAAAACTTGTATTTTAGATAACGAAAGACTTTAAAATCATTATCATAAGATACTATGCAATTCCATAGTATTTTTGTTATATATTAAGTTCTATGAAAGTAAAAAATATTTGCAAATTTTATATCCTAATTACAATAAATTTTAAATAAAAAAGTTAAATTATTTTTCATAATTCATATACTTAATTAGGTGAAAAATGATGAATATTAAAAAGATGATAAGACCATTAGCTATCATATTATTGCTTCTATTCAGTTTTTACTATACAAATAAGTCAGTAGATGTCATTAGACAAACTGATCCCATCATGAAACAAATAAAAAATACTCAAAGTAAATATAAAGTAGAATCTAGTAATGCTAAAATAATTGGTAATAAAATAATACCAGGAAAGTCTGGTAAAACAATTGATTATGAAAAAAGTTATACTAAAATGAAACAATATGGTACATATAACGAAGTGCTAACAACCCTAAAAGAGGTAAAACCCACAATTTCAGTAGATGATTATTATGATAAATACATTGTCAGTGGTAATCAAGAGAAAAAAAGTGTTGCCTTAGTATTTAAAATTCAAAATAATACTACCCCAACCACAACTACCAATATTCTCCTTCAAAAAAACATACCAGCAACTCTATTTATTGATGGTCTATTTTTAGAAAATAATCTAGAATATATTGAAAAACTAACCTCTTTTGAATTAGAACTATTAAGTTATGATAATAAGTATGAAGAAATATATTTTAATAGTGCCATAAATTATTTAAACTCTATCACTAAAAAAGAAGCCAAGTATTGCTATTCTGACTATGATCAAAAAGAAGTAATTGAATTATGTCAAAAATTAAGATTACATACAATTCTACCAACAATAAAAGTAAGTAATTCACCATATCGTGATATAAAACAAAAACTAGCTAATTCTGCTATTATTTCTTTACCAATAAATACTACTACTGAAATAGAATTACCATCAGTTATAGACTACATTAAAAGTAAAGGTTACACCTTTCTAACCCTAGATCAACTTCTAAGTGAAAATATGGAAAAGTAATAGTTACAAAATAGAAAAATCTAAAATTTGACAAAGAACTGTGAATTTGGTATAATTAGAAATAATTTAAAGGGGGAAATAAGAAATAAAATGAAAAAATTAAATTTTAAAGGTCATAAAAAAATAAAAGCTTTAATGGTATATGGGACTTTAATGGCAGGAACTATCTTTTCTATTAAAAAAGCTAGTGTACCAGAAATTGATCAGTCTCTTACTAAAATTGTTTCTACTAATTTAAATAATACTTATATAGACGAACTATCTGTAATAGAAAGTAATACTTGGACTCAAGTTTATACTTTAGATAGAAGTATAAGTATTGTTGATGAGCTAAAAGACCTATCTAGTGATGATGATAATAAAATAACTATAAATTTTTCAGATGATCAAAAAGAAGCTATCAAAAATTTAAAAAAAGAAGAGGTAAATGAATTAGTAAAACAGTATAAAGAAGAAACTAATCCAATAAAAAAACAATATTTATATCATACACTAGCTTCTATAAGAAATTATCATATGAGTAATATTTATAATAATGGAATAAATATCTCAAAGAAAATGTTACAAGGTGCTGTTAAAATGTTCGTATGTGAAGCAGAAAATTTGTATCCTAATAATTATACAAAAGTTAATATTAGACCTCAAGTAGCTGGGGAAGACCCTAATGTATACATAAAAGAGGCAGGCTATTCATATTCAGATAACTATAAAGTTCCACTAAATTCAGTATATGGTTCAATGATTCAAAGTATTTATAGTATTCAAAGTAAAGAAGCAAAAATAAAATCAAATGAAAAAGAGCCATTTACTTATAAAGAGGTAGAACAAATTACTAAAGATAGTATAAATCTAATTAAAGTTAGTATTTATTCAAAACCTAAACTAGAAAAAGATATCTTTCAAAATAAAAAACTAGTACCAGAAAATAGCTATTCTATGATAAAAAAACAAGTAAAAACTAAGTAATATTATTATAAGCAAAAGAAAATTATATATCTTTTGTTTTTCTTTTTTACTAGTATTAAAACTAAAAGTAGTAACAATTTTTAAATCTTAGAATAAATATTACTATACAAAGTAATTGTTAAAAAAACATAAATATAGTATACTTTAATTAGGGTGAGTAGTATGTACTTAAAGGAAATAGCAACCAATGGCTTTAAATCATTTGCTGATAAAATAGAATTAAAATTAGATGGTAAAATTACTTGTATTGTGGGTCCAAATGGTTCAGGAAAAAGTAATGTTGTAGATGCAGTACGTTGGGTTTTAGGAGAACAATCCGTAAAGTCTCTTCGTGGAGATGGCTCTATGAGTGATGTTATCTTCTCTGGAAGTAAAAGTAGAAAACCATTAAATGTTGCTAGTGTAGAATTAATCTTTGATAATAGTGATCACTTTCTAAATGTTCCATATGAAGAAATATCTATTAAAAGAAGGGTCTATAGAAGTGGTGAAAATGAATATTATCTAAATAATGAACGATGTCGTCTAAAAGATATCAATAATCTCCTAATTGATACAGGACTTACTAAAGAATCATATAACATCATTTCTCAAGGAGAAGTAGAACGTATTTTTAGTAGTTCTGCCAATGATAGGCGCCTTATCTTCGAAGAGGCATCAGGTATTTTAAAATACAAAAAAAGAAAAGAAGAATCCCTTCGTAAATTAGATCGTACCCATACTAACCTAGATCGAGTAAATGACATTATAAGTGAATTAGAACTACAAGTTACCCCTTTAAAAGAACAAAGTGAAAAAGCTAAAGAATATTTAGAAAGTAAAAAGGAACTAGATCATTATGAAGTAGCCCTTCTAGCATATGATATTGAAAATGCCAATTTCAAATTAGAGCAAGAAAATCAAAAAAAAGAAAAACTAGAGCAAGAAATTATTACACTAGCTAATGCTTCATCTAAAGAAGATGCCACTTTCCTAGAAGCTAATAATAAACTAGATAAGCTAGAACAAGAACAAACTAAATTAAGTCAAGACTTACTACTCATAACAGAAGAAGTAGAAAAAATAAATGGTGAAAAAAATCTTTTAAAAGAAAGAAGTAAAACCACTAAAGAAGAAAATCAAATAAAAGAAGAAATGAGAACCATTCTAGACCAAAAATCTAAAACAGAAGGAAGACTTACAACATTAAAGGAACATTTAAAATTATTAATCAATGATTCTAATAAAACGGAGCAAAGAACTATTGCTTTAGAAGAGAAAATGAAAGAAATAAAAACTAAAAAAAATATGCTTACCAATACTTATTCTAAACAAGAACAAGAGCTAATTTCCTTAAAGCATAAAATATCTTCACTAAACTTAGAAATAGAACAAGGTAAAGATATGCCAAATAGTGTAAGAAGTATCCTAAAAGATAATACTTTATCAGGAATCTATAATACTATAGGGAATATTTTAAGTATTGATGATAAATATGTAAAAGCTTTAAATATTGCAATTTCTGCTAATAAAAATTTTATAATTACTAAAGATGAACAATCAGCAGAAGAAGCCATTAGATATTTAAAGGAAAGAAAATTAGGAAGAGCCACTTTCTTTCCCTTAACAGTTATAAAACCACGTTATATTGATGTCGAAAGTTTACAAATATTAAAAAAAGACGAATCATTTATTGGAATAATGAGTGATTTAGTAAAGTATCATGAACGCTATGATAATATTATTAAAAACCAACTAGGAACAGTAATACTGGCCACTGATATTAAAAAAGCTACTAATCTTTCTCATAACATTAAAGCTAAATATAAAATTATAACTTTAGATGGTGATGTAGTAAATGTAGGGGGTTATATGTCTGGAGGCTCAAATTATCAGGCAAAAAGCGTTATTACGATAAGACAGGAGCTAAATCATGCCTATGAAAAAGAAACCCAAATAAAAAAAGATTCTGAAGAATTAACAAAAGAATTAACTACTATAAATGAAGAAATATCAAACTATGAAGAAGAATCCTTTAAAATATCCAAAGAAAAAGTAACCCTAAAAGAAAAATATGATAATAAAATAAAAGAAATAAAAGAATGTGAAAATACACTAGGAATACTTAATCAAGAATGGGAAAGTCTAGAGTTAATGAATAAAAATTCTATTAGTGACAAAGAACAAGAATTGATTCAAAAATTCCGTGAGAAAAGTGCCATCAAAGACCAATTACAACTTAAAATAAACACCCTCAAAAAAGAAATAGATACCCTAAAGCAAGCTATTGAAGAAACTCAAGCTGATAAAAAGTTAAAAAATAGTACTTTACGTGACAAAGAAAAAAGTATGAATGATTTAGAAATTTCAATTAATCGTTTAGAAGTAAAATTAGATAATTTACTAAGAAATTTAAACGAAGAGTATGAAATGACTTTTGAAAAAGCAAAACAAGAATACACCTTAGATATTGAAGTAGAAGAGGCCAGAGCAACAGTCAATAAGCACAAAGCCAATATAAAAAGAATAGGTATGGTAAATCTGGCCTCAATTGAAGAATATGAAAGAGTAAATACTAGGTATGTTTTCTTATTAAATCAAAAAGAAGATTTATTAAAAGCAGAAGATACCCTATTAGAAATTATGAATGAAATGGATACTGTAATGGAAGAGGAATTTGCTAAGACTTTTTATAATGTTCAACGAGAATTCCAAAGTGTTTTTAATGAATTATTTAAAGGAGGACAAGCTGATTTAAAATTAACAGATCCCACTAATTTATTAACTACTGGTATCGAAATAGTAGCATCTCCCCCTGGTAAAAAATTAACTACTATATCCTTGCTATCTGGAGGAGAAAAAACACTTACCGCTATATCATTATTATTTGCTATTTTAAATGTTAAAACAGTACCATTTTGTTTATTTGACGAAGTAGAAGCAGCCCTTGATGAAGCTAATGTCGCTCAATTCGGTAAATATCTTAATCACTACAAAGATAAAACTCAATTTTTAATTATTACCCATAAGAAAAAAACAATGGAGTATGCTAACACATTATATGGAATTACTATGCAAGAATCAGGTGTTTCTAAATTAGTAAGTGTAAAATTAACAGATCAAGAAAATTTCTCATAAAAGAAAACATAATAGTATTAAATAAAGAAGTGAACTAATAATAGCACTTCTTTTCTATACCCAAAATTATATTATTACATTATTCATAAAGGAAATAACTTTATGGTCTTAATTGTTTACTATTGTATATTACTAAAATAATTATAGAATAAGTTAGTCATTTTAGCAATAAATTTTTTGATATAATATATATTTATAAGAAGTAAAAATTTTAATATTAAATTAAATATAGTCAATAAAATTAAAAATATCTTATAATATATATAGTATTAATATTTCAACATTAATACTATTTTAGTCATACTTTTAGTCATAATTTTTTTAATTTATTCTTTATTTATTAAATAATTATTTTTTCATAAAGTTATTTCCTTTATGATTATCTTAGTCTTGTACTAATGAAGAATATCAAGGTAATAATATAGTAGTCTATCTGTTTTATAAAGAAGGTAGAATTAAATGAAAAAAGATGAAATAATTATTAAAAAAAGAATTAAACCAGAAACATTAAGTATTGTATTAGTATCATTAATTTTTGTATTCAGTATTCTAATTAGTATAGGTTATTCAGCTATTAATGCTAGTTTAATGATATCAGGAGATTTAGAGTATAAAGCCCAAGTGTTATATGATATAATAGCAAAGTCATCAAAGGGATTGGATACTAATATTGACTTTAGTGTAGTTCCAACAGAGGCAACCTCAGGAGTATATAAAATGAATAGTACCAATAGTGATAAATATCCAGTCTATTATTACCGTGGAATAGTAAGTAATAATAATGTTAAATTTGCAGGCTTTTGTTGGAAGATAGTAAGAACAACAGATACTGGTGGAATAAAACTTATTTATAATGGTACACTTAATAATGGAAGTTGTAATAATACTGGTGATGCTAGTGGTATAGGGAAAAGCGCTTTTAATAGTGATCCAAATGATAATGATGCTCAAGATGCTAAATATGTTGGCTATACATATGATACAAATACAGACTCAACAATAAAAGTTTATATAGATAACTGGTACTCTAAGAATATGTTAAATTATGCTGGCATGTTAGAAGATACTATTTGGTGTAATGATAGAAGTATATATTCACAGAATGGAAATAATATAGATTATGGAGCATATGGAAGATTAAATTCATATAAACCAAGTATAATATGCCCAAATACAAGTGATAAATATACAGTAAGTAGTAGTAAAGGAAATGGCTTATTAAAATATCCAGTAGCCTTACTAACAGCAGATGAAGCAATGTTATCAGGGGGTGGATGGGGTTCTTTTACATCAAATTTATATCTAGACACAAATAAAATAAGTTGGCTTTTATCGCCCTATGATTTCAGTGAATTCGCTGAAGGATTCGTATTTTGTAGAGGTGGTGCTCTAAACTTCTATTCTGGTGTTGCTTATGATGAGAGTGTTCGTCCAGCTGTTTCCTTAAAATCTGGAACTAAGATATCTGGTGGAGATGGTAGTTACTCTAATCCATATCAAGTTCTCACTAACTGACAGTTTTTAGTATACCTATCTTATTGATGGACAGTTTTAATAAAATTGTTGAAAATAAAGGATAAAACTCAGTTGAAAATTCGT
>CAOJZZ010000022.1 GCA_948466315.1 uncultured Mycoplasmatota bacterium
CTCCTTATTTTATCTGTGGCTTTTAATTATGATAAACTTATTGTATCAATTCTTCTGTACCAATATCTGTTAACAAAGCTTTACCTTTTTCATCTGGCATGGTATAACGCTGATTTAAGTATTGCCAAGCTGCAGATAGTTCACCAGCAGGACCCCCGTATTGTGTTACTAAGTATTTTGCCATACGTAGGTCTTTATTTTTAATGTTAACTGGATATTCTAATTTTTTCTTATAAATCCACATATTTGTTCCCCCTTATTTATTTTCCCATGGCCATGGACGATTATCCCAAGCCCAAGGATATACATTTGAAGCATCACTATCTACTAAGATAGGACCATATTTACTTTCATATTCATTTCTTAATTTATTGGCTTCCATACGATACTGATTGAATAACGCAATCATATCTTTATCATTTTGATATAAATCCAAATATAAATTGATATCAATAGTTGCGAATGAAAGTGCATCTAAGAACATAAGTAATTGTTCCCTTTCGTTCATAGGTGTAATATCAAGAGGTTGATTTAATTTATAAGTATTGTAAAGATTTGGAAACATATTTCCTCTAATAAATCCTTGATATGGATCAAAAAGTGTGTTTGCATTCGCATCTTCTGTATAGAGTGGTTGATTGAAATTATCATTGTTGTAATTGTAGTAATCTAAATTTTTATTTTGGTAATTATACATAAAAATTTCTCCCTTCAACCTATCCTATGGTTTTTTGACTATTTTGTATAGGTATGTAACCATTTTTTGATATTTTTCTATGTTCGGACATTATTTTTCACGATTGAGACAGATTTTGAAAATTTGCATATAACATACTGTAAAATTTTGGAAAAAGGGGTTACAATAGTATAGAATAAGATGGACTTATTGATTAGAAGGTTCTTCTAATTTTACAATTGTTCACTAATTGTACACAGAATAGAATTAGGGGTTGTATGATAAATTATATTATATGTGATGATAAAGTTTTATTTAGGCAAGAAGTAGAAGAAATTATTGATCGTGTTATGATGCGCAATGATATACTATATGAAAAACATTCATTTGAAAGTTATGATAATGATTTTATGAGGATTATGAATCAAAAAAAGGCACTTAAAATTTACATATTAGATATTGAAGTGAATGGAAAATCTGGAATTGATATTGCAAAACGGATTCGTAATGATGACATCGAAAGTATGCTTATTTTTTGTACTGCATATTATGAAAAATATAAAAAAGATATGTTAAAAAGTAAGTTTCTATTTTTAGATTTCATCGATAAAAGTGGAAATTATCAAAAAGAATTAGAGGATTCAATTGAACTTGCTCTTAAGAATCTAAGTATGAAAAATATCATTCGTTTTAAAAATCAAAATATTGTACATACGATTGCAACCAAGGACATTATATATATTATAAGGGACAAAGACCGTAAGTGTACGATTCAGACAACTGATAATCAGATTATCGTAAATAAGACTTTGATTGAATTAAAAAATATGTTAGATAGTCGTTTTGTATATGCGCATAGAGCATGTATTGTGAATTATGACCGTATCTCTCAATTCAACAAAAAGGACAAAACTATATTATTTGATAACAATATGGGAACAGATTTGGTATCTTCTAGATTTAAAATGGAGGATGAATAAGTTTTTCCTAAAAAAGTCTTGCGTATTCTATAATTTATGATAAAATATTAAATGTAACTTATGTTACATGGCGTGATTGGTGAAGTGGTTAACACGGCGGATTGTGGTTCCGTTATGCAAGAGTTCGATCCTCTTATCGCGCCCCATTTAAAAAATAACTTACGATATCATATTGAGTCGTAAGTTTTATTTTATAAAGAATAAGTTCTCATTTCATAGAAAGAGAATTTTTTGATGCTTGAATTCCGAACTTTCTTCACTACTTTTTTCAAATAGGTAACTAGGCTTAACACCAAAAAAGTAAGATATTTTAATAGGTATCATAATATAATCTTCTTTTTCCATTTTCTAACTGCCAATAATATGATTTACTAATCCCCATCTTATTCGCCATTATCTGGTTTTTTTTGTCTTTCGTTTTACAACTCTGTCATCATATTTATATGTTATATAACCAATAGTCAATAAACCACCAAAACTGATATTATTCTCTTATAGAAGGGAATGTTCAATAAATGGAAAAAGTAAAAAAAGTAAATGTGGAAAAAGGATATTATCTTTTTAAATTAGAACAAATATTAGCAGATAAAAAAATAAGTATTAATAAGCTAATGAAAGATACAAATACAGATTATAAAGTAGTTAAAAGGTTAATGAATGGTGATATGATAAGAATAGATATCATTGTACTAGCGAGATTATGTGATTATTTAGATTGTAATATGACCGATATATTTGAATATATTAGGAACTAAATAGTTGAAATTATTTCTAAAAGCAAATCTAATACAAAGTTGATGAAATGTTAGTTAAAATTAAAAAGAAAGAATGTTGTATTAAACCTGTCAACTGATATAATGTGATAAATTAACGGGTTGTGCTAGTTGATTTATTTAATATGCATAAACTTTATATTATTTATCCAAAATTCCAGACGTTGTCTGGAATTTTGAGTTGACCATATTATTGTCAATTAAGATTATATTAGGATTCAAAAAAGGATATGTGTAGATATGATTGATGAAGCAGTTAACATGGTGGATTAGGTAGAACTGTGCTAGAGTTAAAGTTATCGAATTTTAAAATTAAAAAAAACTAAAATGAAATATATATGATTTTATTAATTCCTAAAATATAAATTAAAATCCCAAAATGAGTTCTAATATAATATGTCTATTTGGAATAAATAATCCTGCATGGTATAATGAAAGTAATGATTCATATATGTTTAGTTAATTGACTTAAATAATGATAGGCGAAGAAGATTAGAAAATATTCCAATTGAAATAGTAACACCTAAGGAATTTAGAATTAAAAGTGACGTTATCGAAGATGGAAAAACAACAGTAGAAAATGCAATAAAAAAGCGCAAGTATACTATAAACTGTAGGTGATTCGGGCCTTCTTGTAGATGGTATTCCTATGATAAACAACCAGCGTTATTTGTAAGAAGAGTTAATGGAAAATTTTATCATATGATGAAAGATGATTTAAGATATGGTGAGGAGGTAGCATTAGACCAATTTATGATCTTTCTAATGGACAAGAACAAATGTTCAAAAAGTAGAACGATTTGATTTTACAATCAAAAAGGAGCGTGTGATATTTATGAAAGCAACATATAAAAAGCTATTTAATATCTCTTATAATAATAAAATATTTTGTATATTTTTAGATGAAACTAATAGACGTACTTTCTTGGAAGTAAATGAAAAAGGAGAATATATATACCCAACTTTAGAAGAATTTAAATGCCTTAATGAAGTATTCAATAATTTTAATCCTTTTATAGTATATGTCATACACTATATGTTTCAAGAACAGGTAATAAAAAGTTCTCTTGGAGTTTTAGCAGCCATCACGGTAATAAATTCTGCTGGGCTTAATTTAGGTCACTATACCGTAAAGGAATCAGAAAGAGAAGTACAGGTAGTAAAAGAATGCGTAAATTTAGAAAAGAAAGAAATTGAAATCAAAGATATAAGTCAATTAGATGAATTGTTAGGATATAAAAAAATATCGATAGATGAAGTCCATTCTGCAATCGATTACAATGATAAAATACCACCTGTTTATAAAAAATTGATTCACAAATTTATAAATCATTTAATAATGGAACATTCTTCTATCGATCTTAGAATCTTTTATGAAAACATAAAAACAATTGATTTTTTCATAGTGGATACCAATTATTTTAAAGAATGTGGAAGTAAAAATGTGCGTGCACAATATAATGCAGAGACCAATCAAATTATAATGATTGAAGGTACCTCAGAAGAAGAATTTTATCATGAATTATCACATGTACTAGATTTGTACCGTAGAGAGATAGATGATAAGATTATATATAGAGCTCCAACTGAGGGAGGTTTTGCTTTAAACGAAGCAATGACTAATGTAACTGCTAGTTGCATTACTACAACTACTACTTATGATAAATATGGGGCAGTATTAGAATATTTAAGAAATTATGTAGATTTCAGTTATGAGATTTATAACCAAAAAGGAATAGGTTATCTTATTGAACTATTACATGAGAAATATCCAAGTGTAGATATCAACTATATTGTACTTGCTTTAGATACAATGCAAATGATGGAAGGCAATAGACAATATATTTACTTAGATCAATCTCAAGATTTAATGGAGGAACTCTTTGCAATTTGTAAAATAGAGATGAATCAATCAATAGGAAATTATTATGAACCATTTACAAAATTCGCAAAACTTTTATACTATACGAGAGATAGAGAAAATAATGAGCTAACACTAATGTATGACTATTTAGAAAGATATAATGCACTTTTGAAGAATAAAAATGGCAACATAGAATTGATTACAAAAGAAGATGTTATAGAAAAATGTAGTCAGTATGAAAATGTTTGCGGAATTGTATATCAGCCAGGTAGCGTCTTTCCATTTATTCAAAATCGTGAAAATTCTAATTCAGAAACATCATTTCAAGTAATGCAAGAAGATGGAAGCTTAGAAGATATAAATTTTGATTACAGCATAGGAGCAGATAGCTCTTTAAAATATTATATAAAATTGACTTGCATAGAAAATTATGAAACAATGGGAACAAAGGAATATTGGGAAAAAATAGCCTTTGAAAGAAACCTCATAAATATGAATCAATATAAAGAAATTCCAATTTATTGGAATGGAACTTTATTAACCAAAGAATGTCTAGGTAATTTGACTATAAAAATAGGTTATACCTCAGATGGAACAATCGGATTTGAAATTCAGACCAAGCAATCAGAAACAATCTATAAAAGTAGTGAAGAACTGATCAACAAATCAAATATTGTAGATATGGAAACTTATTTATTGAACAATACAGATTTAGAATATTTAGAACTATCCAATGTATTAAATCAAGAGTATTTAAAAGAATTGATAAAAGAAGATGATTTATTTCATAATATACTTCTTAAAGATGAAGAATTGTATATGCTACCTTCTTATCAAATAAGACTAAGCATAAATGGAAAAACATCGGCTCCATTAGACTTAGGAGAGTTTTATTTTGTAATTGAGAATGGAAATATAGAATTATGTCCATTTCATGTTGCAAATGAAATATCTGAAAAGATATATCTAAAAAATGTGCTTGATTATTATGGAATACTCAATAAAAATCAACTAGAATATATTTTTACCCAAGAAGAATTAATTGAATATTACCAAAATTACATAAATGATATTGCATTATCGAAGTCTAGCAAAAGATAGTTAAATTTCTAAGCGATTGAAGGAATCAAAGATGTAATTATTAATAGTAAAAACAAAATAGCTTATGAGTTAAGTAATACGTTGCTACTAGCGCATTGGAATGCAGGTAGAATTATTGTTGAAAATGAGTAAATGATAATATTCAAGCTGAATATGGAAAACAAATAATAAAAGAATTATCAAAAAAGTTAAGAAAGATTTTAGGATCAGGTTTTTCCATTAGTAATGTACAATATATGAGAAGATTGTATATCGCATATCCAAAACAATAGACAGTGTCTGTTAAATTGAGTGGGTCTCATTATTGTGAGTTACTAAGTATTGAAAATATTGATGAAAGAAATTTTGATGAAAAGAATGCATCAATTCTAGTTGGAGTGTAAGAGAATTAAAAGGACAATTGGAACCCTCATTATTTGAAAGATTATTATCTGATGGAAAAAATAATAAAGAAAAAGTATATGAAGTGTCAAAAGAAGGTCAAATATTATCTAAATCATTTATTTAGAAGATATAAAACTAGGTTTTTATTTAGGAGGTTTTGAATGAATAAATTAGCAACTAACTATTTAAATAATTTGAAACATATTAGTTTTAATGAATTAGGCAAAGATTATCAAGAATTTGTTTTACTTTTTAATAATGATTTAATTTACGAAGATAATAATAAATTATCGATTATCAATAGTAATAAAAAAGTTAATTTAAAAGATTTATTAAGAGTTATTAAAATAATTAATCCCATAGAATGTTTATATGAAGATACAAATGTATTGATTCCAAGAACATATGCAGAAGCACATAATCCAATTCCTAATCACATTAGTGTCCAATGCCTAATGTTTGGTAATTTAAATGATATAGATATAGATGAATTGAAGAGAATTCTTAATAGCATTACTTATAATAAAACATCTTATGATAATATTTGGATAGGCAAAGATAAAACAATAGATAATTTAACGCAAGGGGACATTTTATATTTAATGAACAGAAGAGTTGGTGGTTGGGATGGTTCGGTTGATAGACCAGTAATTGAACTATTATGTGCAGGAGGTCATTTGCCTACTATTTGGAATGATACTAAAAGAACTTTTGAAACTATGGATGTTGAGGATTTACTAATTCAAGAAATAGAAGAAGAAATTAAAATATTAGTTCATAAAAATCAATTGATAAAACTAGGTGGATTTCATAATAAGGTTTCTAATGAATTAGTTATAGTTTATGGTATGTTTGTTACCAATAATCAACTATTTAATATAATAGATTTATCAAAAGGAAATTTATCAGAAAATATTGATGGAATTTATTTAGGAGAATTTAGTGACGTAATGAACTTGTATAGAGATAATTCGAGTATTTTTGCTGGAGGAACTGAAGCATCAAAAACTAATTTTCCTAATGATAAAATTTTGATGAAAAGAATTAATGAAATCTTAATTAAATAATAGAGTGTATGCTATGATGATATCTATCAGGTATTACTTAATACCTTTGCTACCCGGATGAAAAATTTACTTGTTTGTTTACAGCGACATGAGTTAATCCACTCTTGGGTTAGAAAAGATAGATTAGGCATAATATATAAATAAATATATAAATAAATTTTTGTTATTTTATAGGAGATTAAATTATGGAAAATTCACTTGAAAAAGAGATAATAGAAAAATTGAAAAATGAAATGATTCTTGACAATCCCCCAGTTATTAACCAAATACAATTTGATTTACTTGTAGACAAGTTAATAAAAAACGATGAAAAAGAATTAATGTGGAGATTGTGTGGTTCATATAATGGATATAATTTTAACAAGGTAATTGAATATTTTATCAAAGAAAAAGATAGTTATTATTTAGAGAAATTAGTCTGCTTTACTGGTGGAGAGCTGGATCAAAAATTTATGGTTGAAAAAATGTTAGAAACACAAGATAAATTGTTTATTAGAAATGCACTAGAAGAGTGTGGAAAATCTATGCAATATAGCATGAATGATGACCTATTAGAACAATTATTAGATTATATTAAAATTTATCCAAAATCTGAAGATAGCAATTAAAAAGGAGTGATTAAAATGAAGATAATAACAGTATGCGGTAGTTTAAAATTTGTAAAAGAAATGATGGAAATTACAGAAAAATTAGAATTAGAGGGAAATTGTATGTTAGTACCTATATATAATCCATCAAGACCTAATAAAGATTCATTTACGGAAGAAGAAGCTTTAATGTTAGATAAAATGCATAAAGAAAAAATCAAACTTGCGGATGCCATTTTAGTAGTAAATGTAAATAATTATATAGGTAGTAATACAACAAAAGAAATTGAATATGCAAAATCATTAAATAAAGAAATTATATATTATACAGATTTAATAGAAAAAGACAGAGATATTTTGTAAATATAACAATCAAATATTACTTAATACTTCAACTTGTTGATAAGTTAATATAAAATGGTGATAAATAAAATCAATGAAATTTTCTTATATATAAAATCGTTATATAAGTAAAGAAGAGACTGATTATAAAAAATGATAGCGTCTCATAAAAATGTAGTATAATGAGTGTAGAGAATAGAGGTCGGTATTTGTGATTGAATTAAAAAATGTGTGTAAGACTTATAGGTCAAAAAAAAGCAGTAATACAAAAGCCTTAGATCATATCTCTTTACAGTTTGATCAAAAAGGAATGACATTTATCTTAGGAAAAAGTGGAAGTGGTAAATCTACTTTATTAAATGTTTTAGGTGGATTGGATCAATATGATACTGGAGATATGCTGATATTAGGAAAAAGTAGTAAGAATTTTAAACAAGCAGATTTTGATTCTTATCGTAATACTTATATTGGATTTGTATTTCAAGAATTCAATATACTAGAAGATTATAATGTATATGAAAATATTGTATTAGCACTTCAATTACAACAGAAAGAAATTGATACCAAAAAGATAGATGAATTATTAGAAAAACTTGAACTTACAGATTTAAAAAAGAGGAAAGTAAATGAGCTATCTGGTGGTCAAAAAGGGCGTGTTGCGATTGCTCGTGCATTAATTAAAAATCCTAAAATTATATTGGCAGATGAACCTACTGGAAATTTAGATAGTGAAACTGGGAAACAAGTTATGGATTTGCTCAAGGAAATTAGTAAAGAAAAGTTAGTCATTGTAGTATCTCATGATCAAGAATCTGCGAATGTATATGGAGATCGTATCGTTGAAATTCAAGATGGAAAGATTATAAAGGATACAAAAAAACAAGAATTTTTGGAAGAGAAAAAGCAGGAATATCAAACAATTCAATCAAAACTGCCATGGAAAGAAAGTTTTAAATTAGGAATCGGTAGTTTAAGACATAAAAAGATTAAATTAATATTTACCATTTTATTAACAATTTGTTCATTGTTGTTTTTAGGAATTATCGATACATTATCTAGTTATGATATCAATTTAGCACATTCTAAACTATTAAAAGAAAAAGATGCAAAATTTGTAGAAATTGAAAAGTTTAGGAGATATGCAGAAGATGATTTTGTAAATAGGAATAATGTAGATTTAAAGAAAGAAGATATTCAGTATATTTTAGAGAATGTGAAACAAGATACTCTCTTTACCTATCGTGTAAGAAGTACTTATGATTATGATAATCTTTATGAAGTATTCCATATTTTCAGTGAATATGGAGGATATGGTTATAATTATGGTAGTTTGACCTTGGAAATTGTAGAGGATAGCAAGTTTCAATATTTAGAAAACTACAAATTGATTGGAAGAAAACCAAATGCTAAAAATGAGATTGTTATTTCCAATATAATTGCTGATTTGATGATATCAAATGGAGTATTCCTTTATAATCAAGAAAATGAATTATATCATCCCAAAGATTACCAAGAATTATTACAAGAAGAACATACTTATTATTTTGGGGATGGAGGAAGTGTAAAAATAGTAGGAATCATTGATTATGATTCCAATCAATACAAAAGTGTAATTGAAAAATATAACAATCTTAAAAATGGTTATAATAATATTACTCAAGAAGAACACAATTTATATATGGAGTATGCAGCCAATTTAAATAACATCTATAATAAAATATTTGCGATGGAAGGATTTACAGAACAAATAGATGTAGATAATGATTTACCATTAAGCGATGATTATCATTTTGGTCTTTCATCTGAGTCCTTAAATATAAGACAAGAAGGACTATATATATCTCCTAGTATTATTCATAACAGTTTGGAATATTTTAATGGGACTGAATGGGTAAGCACAAGTGATTTAAAGCCAAACGAAGTAGTATTAAATGTAAATCAACTCACTAATTTTTCACAAGAAGATTATCGTAAAAAAATAAAAGAATATATCAATGAAAATTTAGGAAGAGAACAATTAGAATTAGAAAAAGAGTTTTTTGCAAATTATGTGAAACAATTTAACTACTTAAATCAAAAAGTAGCGTTAAAAGTACAAGAAACTGGATATCATAATGATACAAAAACTTATGATTTAGAAATTGTAGGAATCACAGGATTGATTACGAATAGTGATAATTACTATTATGTATCTTCTACTGTAGGAGATGAATATACAGTAAACGAATTACCTGTTACAGGAGTATTTATATTAGAAGAAAGTCAAGCTGCATTAAAAAATTTGATGGAAAAATTTCCATATGATGAGGATATTTCACTTAAAAGTACCTATAGCTATGATGTAAACGATATGGTTAGAACTATAAATATCCTGAAAGAAATTGCCTTCTATGTAGCACTTGTACTTATTATATTTACAGTTATCTTAATTGCAAACTTTATGTTTTCAAGTATTAGTTATCGTAAAAGGGAAATTGGCATTTTAAGAGGTTTAGGTGCGAGAAGTACAGATACAGTTAAAATATTTTTATGGGAAGGTATTGTATTAGCAACAATCTCATTTATCATTTCATCTGTCGGTTTATGTGTTGTTACATCACTTTTAAATACTGTAGTAAGAGCAGGAACACCAGTTCTATTAACACCGTTTATTGTTACAATTAGACAGTTTGTTGTTATACTAGTACTTGTATATTTGATTATGTTGATATCAAGTATCATACCAATTATAAAGATATCAAGAATGAAACCTACAGATGCGATTTTGAAAAAATAATAGGTGATAAGAAACGAGAGAAACCAATATCGTTTCTCTTTTAGTATATTAGGAGATGTTTTGGAAAAAGAAAATGCCCTCATAGGAGAACGAATGACAAAATTTATTTTTCAAGTCATATTACCATCTTTTTATAAATATAGCCTATCAAAAAATAAATTTAGTAGAAAACAAAACAATTGACAAATGATACAATACTGGTAAAATATAGTTTAATTGAATTTAATATCATTTAAAAAAGAGTAATCAGTTAAGAGGACAAAAAATGAGCGAAGATTTATCAGTATCTGGTGAACATTATACGTTTACTAACAAACAAATTATGGAATATGATATGGTACTTACTAGGCAAAATGTTATAGACTTAATTAGTGAGTACAAAGAGGCAAAGTTTTTGCATTTTGCATCGGAAAAAAGTTTAAGGAATATCAGGACCTATTATGGAGAAAAATATAATCAATCTACTACAAGAGATATTGATAAGATTGGAACAAATGTTGCAACAAAATTATACACTTTAAATTTTATGAAGGATTTTGAAGAAATCATAAATCCTTTATTGGAAACTTTTGATAGCAGAGAAAAGAAATATTATACATTTTGTTTATCGAACAAATATTCCGAGCAAGTTCTTGCAGATAATTTAGGTTTATCTAGAACTGGGTTACAACCAATAAAAAATAATTGTATTTTAAAAATAGGACTTGCTTTTCAAGTTGCAGTACGAAAATAAAATTATGAGTTTATAGTGATCTTATTATCAAAAAACTAAAATAATGGAGTGACCAGTTATAATATGTCAATAGAAAAATAATACATTTTGAAAATTATATAAAATAGTAAAAGTGAGTTTGTCAAAAAAGATGAATGAATTATAAAAAGGTTTATAGAAATACTAATTAATTTAAGAAAACGAATGAATCTATATGTAAATCTTTTTGATTGAATGAAAATTATAGATAATCAATTTTCTATAGTAAATATGAATTCAATATTTAATTCTGAAGATTAGGATACAATTAAAATACCAAGTCTAAATTATTATAAGAAAAGGGGGTGTATAGATGAAAAACAGAATGATTAAAATTGCTATTATTTCAGTTATAGTGCTAATAATGATGTGGTGTTCCATATTGGCTACGGATATTATATGCCCAACTTATTTTAATAAAAAGCCAGTTTTTGCTTCTGTAGATTCTAGCACTATACAAAAAGATGGCGGTTCGGCTTTATATAATGGATTTGCATATTCTATCCAAACGCATATTAAAATGTCATATGAAAGTGGTATTAATATAAACTATATTGAAGCGAAGATATTTGGTATATTCAAATTCACAATTCATGGTCATAATTAGTTATAATTTAGAAACAAAAATTTGAAATAAATAGAAGATAGAGTGAAACTTGAGTAATATTTTCAATAACTGATGATAAAAAAGGAGAAATTTTTGTGAAATTAAGAAGTATTTTTTCTAATAATATAAAATTTTATAGAAAACAATTAGGTATATCTCAAGAAAAGCTCGCTGAACTTTCTAATCTTTCCACAAATTATATAGGATCAATAGAATCCAAGGTCAGAAGAGTCAATATTGATACCATTCAAAAACTTTCCCAAGGATTAAATATTGAGTCATACAAATTATTGATCAATCGTGATAGATAATTTTAATCTAGACAATCTTAGAAAGAAAATCCATGTATCTTTATAAATTACTGAAATGTTAGTAAGCTATAAGCGAGGTACTAAGTTATGGAAGCGAATTATAAATACGGAAATTATGCTCGAAAAATGCTAGCTAATAATATAGTTTATTATCGACTGAAAAAGGGATGGACACAAGAGGAATTGGCCGATAAGTTAGGAACAACTCCCAACTATATTTCAAATATAGAAAATGCAAAGAGAAATGTAAGGATAGATTACATAGGATTTATTGCAAATATATTTGACATTCCATTGGAACAATTATTTATAGAAAGACAACTTGTTGTATGTCATCGAATGCCAAAAAGATAAGAGATTATGTTTGAATATGCTAGCTCTAGATGTGCAACTAAAGAAAATAATAGATAATTTTACAGAATGAAATGAGGTATTTATGAAGAAAAATATTATAAAAGCTTTAATAGTAACTATTACATTACTGTGTATTTTATTTGCTACCTATTTTTTTAGTAATTATAACAAATTTATCATTTATGATTTCCAGGGAAGTGATGGATACTTTTTTATCAATGGGAATGCAACCTTTAGTAAAAAATATCAAATGATCAATATAAATAATATATATTATCAAAATATTTCAGACATAATGGCACAGAGAGTAAAAATCTCATTGTTTGCTAAAATAGATGGACAAGAGAGATTAATATATGCAAGTCAGGCTGAATCAGATAATCCATTTTCTTTGGTAGAATATCTAAAGACTTACTCCTATGTAATGAAAGAACCATATGGATATAATGAGTGTTGTAACGATTTCATAATTAAAAATTTTAACAATATTGTATATATTAAAATCGAAATTGTTGATAGTAATCAAAATCCAATGGAAACAGTTATTAAGTTAGATAGTCAAAAATATTCCAATGATCAATTTTTTTATAAAAAAGAATCAACTATAGATTAATACCATAATTGTAGTATTTTTAATTAATAATAAAAAATAACAAAAGTCTCTCTATTCTATTGATGTCAAGAGTGTAAATTTACGTTTTTATATAAAAATAGGGTATATAAGCTAGAAAAATAGAGAAATTTCAAAAAAAGAAGTATTATCTAAATATAGTAATTCAAGCTGGAAATAAAAAAAGAAACCAATATTTAATTTCTTAACCAGAGAGAAAAAGAAATTAAATGATTGATTTCTTATAATGGAAAATTATTCAAATATAAATTTTGCAATAGTGAAAAAACTTATTTTCATGGTTACTTTTGGTGGTTTTATAATGAATACATTGAAGTTAGTTTCAAAAAAGTATTATGTAAGGATACGAGAAAAGATGAACCTAACGATTAGGGATTCTTAGAACTTGCCCAATACTTAAAGCATCGCTTGTTAATCCATTTAAACTTTTAATTGCACTTACAGTTGTTCCAAATCTTCTAGCAATCTGCCATAATGTATCCCCCGATACAACAGTATATAGTGTATAGTTTGGTTCATTATTCTCCTTTGGAATTCTTAATACTTGCCCAATACTTAAAGCATCGCTTGTTAATCCATTTAAACTTTTAATTGCACTTACAGTTGTTCCAAATCTTCTAGCAATCTGCCATAATGTATCCCCCGATACAACAGTATATAGTGTATAGTTTGGTTCATTATTCTCCTTTGGAATTCTTAATACTTGCCCAATACTTAAAGCGTCGCTTGTTAATCCATTTAGAGTTTTAATAGCACTTACAGTTGTCCCAAATCTTCTAGCAATTTGCCATAATGTATCCCCGGATACACTTTTTATGTAACATTTTTAAATGTAAATATAATATCTATCGTTTTGTCTTGATAGATATAAATCTTTTCAACTAGATTTATTATTAATTCTCTAGTTGGATTTTCTAATGATAAAAATTCATCAATATATTTTTCTATTTTTTTATTATCTATTTTATTTTCATTTATTTGTTCATTTTTAAGATTATCAATATTTGATTTGTTATCTTCTATTTCTTGTTTTAAGTTCTCACTAACTCTTATATATTGTTCTTCATCAATAATACCTTTTAACATATCCATATAAGTTTTATCTAGGTTTTGGATTAATTTATTATTTGTTAATTCTAAACTTTCTATTTGTTTTTTTATTTTTAGAGTATTATCTTCAAATGTCATATTACCTATAGAATCTTTTACTTTGTTTTTATCTAAATATTTTTTACAAACATCTCTTATTTGTTCTAATATAACACCTTCTAATATTTCATAATTGTTAGTATGTGTTGTACAAACATGATATTTAGAGTAAGTACGATAATAATCGCAGGTTGTATAACTTCTTCCTGTTTTATTCTGATATCTTATCGTAATTCTATGTTTGCAATCTCCACAGTATAATAGTCCATCTAATAAGTAAAATCTTTTCTTCTCTGGTCTTTTAACATTTTTAGGTAAAAGTGTTTGTACATAATTAAATGTATCTCTATCTATAATTGCTTCGTGTGTATTTTCAACAACTATATAATCTTTTGGATTATTTTTAACAGTCTTTTTAAGTTTATAATTAATCTTTTTAGTTTTACCTTGAATTGTATCACCAACATAAATTTGATTTAATAGAATTGATCTAACAGTTGTATCAAACCATATTCCTTTTTCTTGAGATAAAGTATTGCCATTAATGCTTTTGGTATTCCATACATAATTGTAATAAGATGTTGGTGTTTTGATTTTTCTTTTAGTAAGTTCATCCGCTATAGAGTGATATGTATTGCCTTTTAGTGCTAAATCAAATATTAATCTAACTGTTTCTGCTTGTTCTTCATTTATAACTAAATGATTTTTATTAGTTGGATCTTTCATATATCCAAAAGGACATCTACCAGATACATATAATCCCTCTTTCATTCTTGAATGTAGACTTGTTTTAACCTTTTTGGAAATGTCTTTAGCATACATATCATTCATTATTGCTTTAAAAGGGGCTATATCATTATTCGTATTATCTATAAATGTATCAATGCCATCATTAATAGCAATATATCTAACATTGTTATTTGGAAAATACTTTTCTATCAATTCTCCAGTGCCTATATAATCTCTTCCTAATCTAGACATA
Organism: uncultured Mycoplasmatota bacterium; assembly: GCA_948466315.1. Classification (GTDB taxonomy): domain Bacteria; phylum Bacillota_I; class Bacilli_A; order RF39; family UBA660; genus CAOJZZ01. The sequence continues at coordinate 15,336 of CAOJZZ010000022.1, forward strand.
TCTTTGGTGATAATCATATTAATTCTTCCAGATTCAATATCTTTAATCATTCTTTTAAATGATGGCCTTTCAAAATTAGTTCCAGTAAATCCATCATCAACATACTCATCTATTAAATTATAGTTATTTTCTTTGATATATTGATTAAGTAGACTTCTTTGACTAATAATACTATCTGATTCAATATTTCCATCATCTCTTGATAATCTTATATATATTCCTACTTTAAAACTACTATTCCCAATCACTAATTACTACTCCCTTCATTTTGGGAATAATGAGTACGACCACATGTTACCTCCAAATTAGGAATATTGCAAGTTTTGTTAACTATTTTATTTAGTTCTATTTTTAATACTTCAGTTATTGTTTCATTTAAAGATTTACCATTTTCATTAAATTTTAAATTAACTTTGTATTTAACCATAGAGTTTAATACCTCCATTAAAATCTATGGTAATACTTTTAGTTTTAGTAATATTATTTGGTATGCCTATAACACACCTAACAATATTACTTATTATCATATACCTCCTGATTACCCATTTTTAACATTTCAATATAGCCAATTTCTAATAATTGTATCATCATTTTTGATACTGGGATATTATAGAAACCTGCCATTAATTTAATTCGATTAAATAATTCTTCTTTTAAATTAAAATCAAATCTTCGCATATACATCATCTCCTTTTGCATGATGCATGATACCTCCACTAAAAAGAGGAGTCAAGTCATAATGTATAGAAAGTTTTGTCTATCATCCTATAAATCCTATAAAAATATTGATTTCTAAAAGAGCAGGATAAGATGTTTACACATCAATACTAAACTATCTCTTATTTTATAAGAGTTTAGTGATGTGTAAAACTTATTTCGTACTTACGAAATCCATCCTACTTTGTAGGATGATATTAAGGATAAATATAGATAATATAAGGTTTTAAAGCAACAAAAAATCATCCTATTTTCTAAATTTTATTAAAAATAGTAGGATGATTAAATTTTTTTACAAATTTTCTAAAATTCCATTTTCTAAATCATCAATATTATACATAGTTTCTAATTCATTAAAAGTTTCTTCTAAATTCTTTCTAGCACTATTCCAACCAGTACCATCTGTAAACCATATAAATGTTACACCATTAACTTTTTTAGATTCTTGTGCCAACATTTTATAACTTCTAGCAGTTTCATTTAATTTAGAACCTCCACTAGAATAAAAATTAGTTTCTATTACATAAACTTGATAATCTGTTTTAATTACAAAATCAAATCTCTTAGTTGATGTATTATTGCCAGACATTGCACTTAAATCAAGGCCCCATTTCTTTTCTATATCTTTTAAATACATTTCTTTAAAGTAGTTAACATCTTTTTTATAACCTGCTTTAATAATATATGATTCAACTAAATTTTCCATTAAATGTCCACCACGATTTTTTCTTCCATTAGAATCAAGTCCAACTTCTATACCTAAAACATAGTCATATAAATTATTTATGATATGATTTTGAAGTAAATCAAATAGTCCACTTTCTCTCATAAAATTTATATAATCTTTTATAGAATAAACCATTTTATCAAACTTAAATAAGTATTCGTTTATTTCATCTTTAACAAATATTTCAGTTGATCTAACTGCAAGCAATAGTGGTATGCATTCTAAAGTTTCTGGATATTTAATCAAAATATTTTGAAATTCACCTTCAATATTTTTGCTACCAATTAAAGAATTTAAAATATTAAGTTCTACTTTAACTTTATCAACATTCTTATATATTTTTTCAAAATCCACATAATAAGTATAATCAGATATACTTGTTTTAAAATTACTTAACCATTCATTAAAATTTCTATTCATTATTACCCCTCCAATTTATATGCATGTGCAACTTCTTTAGTAACTAAATTAGTTATTAGCAAATCGTATGGTTGCATTACATTTTTTGAATTATTTTTTTGTATCTTAACATTTGTGGTTGGTAACCATAAACATACAAATGTTGAGTCTCCTGGATATACTGAATAACGAGTAATTCCGACTGTTAACACCATTTTTTCTGTATCAAATTCTTCTGAAATAAAGTTCATAATTTATCACTTTCCTTTCTTCTAATTGTTAAATCTAAAAACTCTTTTTCTTTTTCTATACCAATATATTTTCTATTTAATCTATTAGCAACTATTCCAGTAGTACCACTTCCATTAAATGGATCAAGCACTAAATCTCCTTCATCAGTAGATGCTAATACTATTTTTTCTAATATTGCTATTGGTTTTTGGGTAGGATGTTTACCACATTTTTTCTCACTAGGTTTAGTTAGCGATGATTCCCAAACATCTTTCATTTGTTTACCTTCATTTAATTCCTTCATTAAAGAATAATTAAACTTGTGTTTTGCATTTTTTATATCTTTTTTTGCCCAAAGTATAGTTTCAGTGGAATGAACAAAAAATCTACAACTAATATTTGGTGGGGGATTTAACTTTTTCCAAGTTATATTATTTATTATCTTAAATCCTTCTTGTTCTAACGCCATACCTATTGAATAAATATTATGCATAGTCCCACTAATCCAAATAGTACCATTATCTTTTAATACGTGATAACATAATTTAATCCATTTTCTATTAAATTTATGTTTTTCATCTACACTAATTGTTTTATCCCAATCACCTTTATTCACTGATACCATTTTTCCACCACTACAAGAAATACCATCACTAGACAAAAAATAAGGAGGGTCTGCAAATATCATATCAACACTTTTAGGTTCTATACCTTTAAGCATTTTCAATGAATCACCTTGTATAAGTTTAAAATTATTATCTTCATAATAGTATTTCTTACTCATACAATCTACCTCCTTATATATATTATACTATATTTATCACTCAAATCCTTTTTCATTCTCAAAATTTGTGATAATAACTTCCTCTACTTTACCCCTTTTCTTTCCATTTGAATTAATATTTCTTTTTGCTTCAATTACATTTACATTAAAACCTTTATATAATTCATTGATTAACTTTGTATTATGATTAGAAAGCATTACATAACACCCTCTATCTGATAATTCTTTAAATACTTTAGCAAGCCTTTTTTGTTCTTCCTTTCCAAAACCATCTTCAGTATAACTATTAAATGTTGAAGTATCAGAATCATATGGTGGATCAAAATAAATAAAATCTCCTTTTTTTGCATCTTTAACTGCTTCTTCAAAATCCACCGATAATAATTTAACATTATTATAATTCAAATAACCACATATAATACCCAAATTTTGTCCTTCATAAGTATTTACTTTTATTTTTTTACCAAATGGTACATTAAATTCATTTTTACTATTAACTCTATATAAACCATTAAAACAAGCCTTATTTAAGTAAATAGTACGAGCTGCTCTTTTATAATCTGTTAATTTATTAAATTTCTTTTTATCTCTATCTAAATTTCTAACTTCATAATAATATTCTTCAGAATGTTCATTTTCATGATGATTTAATTCTCTACACATTGCCTCAAATTTTTTTGCATCCTTGATACATTCATAAACATTTATAAGTTCTTTATTGTAATCATTAATTACTGCTTTTTTAGGGGATAATTCAAACAATAATGCTCCACCACCTACAAATGGTTCATAATAAGTATTAAATTCATAAGGAACATATTGTTTCAATTTATCAATTATCTGTCTTTTTCCACCTGCCCATTTAACAAATGGTTTTCCTTTAATCATTATTTACTACCTCCCACTTTATTTAATGTAGTCAAGAATTATATCAAATAATCTTTTATAGTTATCTTCTGTTTCTTTTTCAAAAGTCATCGAATCTACCTCATCAAATACTCTTTTATATAAAATTGTACTTTTGGTTGGTAAATATTTATCCTTATCATTAGTAGAAAATAAATCTTCCAATAAGAAATCATCTTCATTATCTAAAATAATACTATATTTTAAGATTCTATTGGCTAAATCATCACTTATATCTGAATTTGTAATTGTTGAAGAAACTTTTCTACCACTTTTATCATTATCAACTAAACAATAGACATTGTACCCCATTCCATATAAATATGAAAACATAAATGGTAATTTTTCGGCACTCATTCCGGATATAAATTTAATTTTTTTTAATTTTTCTGAGTATTTGCATTTTTTGATCATTGCCTTTAAGATATAAACATCTTGTATTCCTTCTACCGCTATTAAAATGTCCTTGTCATTAATAATTAGAGAATTCGATATATTTAATTCTAATGCAGTTAATAAAGGAGAAATGGTATCAACATCTTTAACTTTTCTTGTTTTTTCTGCATATTCTCTAGAACTATTATAAATTTTAGTCTGCTTATCCTTTTCTACAATTCTAATAGAGTATGTATTATCAGAATAAATCATATAAGGACTATGGGTTGTGTAAACTATTTGTACATCAGAAAACTCTTTATAAAATACATTTAATAGCAAATTATTTTGAGCACCTGGATGCAAATATAAATTCGGTTCATCTAAAAGTAAAATATAATTAACTCCCTCTTGTGTATTATTTAAATAATCATATAATGTAAGATATAATGATAAATACCATCTAAATCCATCACTTCTCTGACTTAAATTGATAGAACTTGTTCCACTTGTTTTATCTTGAGTCAAAAATATTATTTCTTTCCTACTTGTTCCAAATCGTATTTTCAATTTAAAATCTTCATCTGTTTGCTGAAATATTTCTTTAAATTTTTTAGAAACTATATCTATATATTGAGTTTGCAAATCTTCAAGTTCTTGTTCGTTATTCTCTTCAAATGCTTGTCCTAACTTTTCAATATCAATATCTGCAATTCTTAGGATATTTTTTGCTTGTTGATTATTTTCTAATTCTGAAAATAACACGTTATCATCCAATACATCACTAAAAGAACTAAAACTTATAAATTCAAATTTTGGCAATAGTTCTATCCAGTATTTTGGATTTATATCATTTTCAATTTGGCTTAAACTTTCTTTGCATTCTTCACTTACATTTAAGGTTTTAATTTTTTCTTTTATGATGTTTTCATCCATTTTTCCTATTTCTTTTAAAAATAATTTGACTTCATCTGTTAATTCATATTTATTCAGAAGTTCAGTTATTGTATTTCTTACTCTATCTGTAAAGATTAAAGAAGAAATTATTTTAAGTTGATTATCATCTCCCATATAATACAAGTTAAAGAATCTTGAACTAGAAATATCCCTTATTTCTATTGAAAAATATAAATTTTCGTATTCTTCTGGTAATGAATAAAAACCATAACTACAATTTTCCAAATATTTTTTATTTATTTTTTTAACTTCGGAAACAGGTACTCTAAAATAGCCTTTTATGGATGATGATTCTTCCTTAATACTAACATTTTTTTCTTGTTTTGTTATTTGAGACCCATTTAACTTATTAATTGCTTTTAATATTGTCGATTTTCCTGACTCATTTTTTCCAATAATCGATGTAACATCTTTATTTAACTTAATTGTTTCTTCATCTTTTATTGATAAAAAATTCTTAATTACTACTTTTGTTAACATATAATTTGTACCTCCTGATAAAGTAATTTCTTCCTTGTATATTATACCATAGTAAAAGCAAATCCCCAATTAGATTTGCTTAATTTTCTTTTTATTTCTGATTACTCATTATTCCCCATAAAAATTGTATCCCCCGATACAACAGTATATAGTGTATAATTTGGTTCATTATTCTCCTTTGGAATTCTTAGAACTTGCCCAATACTTAAAGCGTCGCTTGTTAACCCATTTAAACTTTTAATAGCACTTACAGTTGTCCCAAATCTTCTAGCAATTTGCCATAATGTATCCCCCGATACAACAGTATAAAGAAAATAATCTTGTCCTGGTTCTTCTTCGCATATGGCAAGTGGCGAATATAAAGAAGAAAGGGCACTCCATGTATCTCTTCCCACAACCCCATCTACTGTGAGCCTATTATTCGCCTGAAATCTTTTTACTGCATTTTCAGTATCTGTATCAAAATTTCCACTAATTGGTCCTGTATAATATAATAATTTTGTCAAAACCCTCTGTAATTCTGTAACATATGGTCCAGTACTTCCTAACCTAAGTGTTGGTTTTAGATCAAATGCATCTATTTCGTTATGCTCCGTTGCTAGTGATGATAAATTCCATTCATTAGGAGTTAAAGTTTTTGGGGGAATCATAATTTCACCATTCTGAAAATTCATAATAATTGGCCTTCCATAATAACCATACTTTTTAATGATATTCTGAAAAAAATAATCTAAATCATTTCCTTTTCCATACAAAATAATCATTGTAGGAACCATATTCTTATTTTCTATAAATGATTTTAAAAAAAGTGAATCTTCGTTCATAAATAAACCTCCGTTATAACATTATATTAATTTAACGCGTTGTGCTAGTTGATTCAAGAAAATAGAAAAATCATTCAAAATATGAT
>CAOJZZ010000023.1 GCA_948466315.1 uncultured Mycoplasmatota bacterium
AGATTTTATGGTATCTAGAAACTATTTTTTATTATCAACTGTCAAACTAGGGGGACTTATTTTAGTCTATATATTTATAAGTAAAAGCTTAGAATCATAATGTTTTATAAGAGATTTAACTTTGAATTTGAAAAAGTCCAAATATTACCAGTAACTTAATCTAAAATAAAATTATTATTTTAAAGATTTAAAACTTATGATAAACTATTATATAGGGTGAGGTTATATGATAAAATATTATAATAGTGTTGTTTTATACAACAAATTTATTGATTCTGGAGTAGGTTTAATTACAGGATGGAAAACACCTTCATTAGTTGAAAAGATATTAGATGATAAAGCTAAGAAAAAAGTAGTCTCAATTGGACCACTATATACCAAAAATGGTATCAATTTTGTTATTGCTAATCTTTTTTTAAATCCACACATTAGTCACTTAGTTTTTTTAGAAGATTCAAATGTCGATAATTCAATGAATGATGCTATAAAAGTCTTTTTATCTTTACTAGATAAAGAAGAAATAAACTTTCAAGAAAAATTCGCCTTTAGTAAAGAAGATATCCATGAATTTTGTTCTTATTTTAAAAAACACCATTCAGTAGTTCCGAGAAAGTTATTAAATGAGGAACTAAAAAAAATAACAGTTCCATCTAATTGGAGAGAAAATGTTAAAGAAATAGAAAAATTAGAAATAGAGCAAAAAGATATCTTAACTAGTGAAAAGATGGGATTTATGATAAGAGCAAACACAGTAGCAGAATCTTGGGAAAGAAGTATTAGATTAATAGGAAAATATGGTAACAAAAAATTGTCTGATTATGATGAAAAACAACTAGAGCTAATCAATTTATCAATAGTCATTCTTTCAGAGGATTTGCATAATCCAACAATGGTAGGAAAATTAGGAATTACTAAAGAAGAAATAGAATCATACGCTACAGGGTTGTTATCAAAAGAAAAACCAGATGGAGTCAAATACACCTATGGTAGTAGATTTCGCAACTATCAGGGAGTAGATCAGTTAGAATATTTAACCAAAATATTACAAGATAAAGAATATACTAGAAGGGCGGTTTCTACATTATGGGATCCAACAATTGATTCTTTAACTGATGAAGTTCCTTGTATAGATTTATATCAGGCAGTAGTACAAGATCAAAAACTTTATATGACAGCATATTTACGCGCTAACGATATTTATAATGGCTTTCCTAGAAATATCTATGGTGTCTTGAAAATCCAAGAAGAATTATGTCAAAGACTACAATTAAAAAAAGGTTATGTTCAAGTAATTGCAGGATCAGCTCATATCTATGAACGAAACTTTGGTGATATCATTCCTTTTTTAGAAGAAAAAAAACTTTTTTGCAATGAAGATGAAAGAGGATATTTTGTTATTGAAAATCAAGAAGATACTATTGATGTTTCGTTATGTAATAAAGAAGGAGTATTAGAAAAAAAATTACAAGGAAAAACAGCTAATTCTTTAAGAGAGGCTTGTTGTGAACTCATAAGTGAAATGGATCATGCCTATTATATGGGACAAGAGCTCACCAAAGCAGAAATAGCTCTAAAAACTGGTATTCCTTATATTCAAGATAGAGAATTACCACTTCAAAAAACATTAGTAAAAAGTATTAAAAAAAGATAGAGTAAAAGACTATAATAACTCTATCTTTTTTGCTCAACTACTTTATTAGGAAGTAAAAATAATAAATAAAATTCCTAAAAAATTCTATCTAAGCAAATATCCATTTACAGTATATCTCTATAAAATTATTACTTTCGGAACAATTGGTTAATAATGGTAAATTAGATATGTCTAGTTTACTTTTTTTTATGAAAGTTATGATATAATTAATAATAGGGGGCGAGTATGAAGGATTATATAGAAATTATTAATAAAGATAATAGTAAAACTAAAATGGAAGTAGTATCTATTTTTAAATTAGATGATTATTCATCTGATTATATAATCTATAAAGAACTTGATAATAGTCATTATTATATTGCTAAGTACAAAGGAAATAATATAGTTAATTTAGATACTAATCTTTCTGTAAAAGAAATTGAGTTAGCTAAACTATTATTAAATGAAATAATTCATAATTGATTTTGTAGTAAGAGGTAGTAACATGTTAGAACTAGAAGTAAATAAAGAACATAGAAAATGTAAATTAAGTAATTTGAGAATTAACAAGAAAATAAAAATATCTGCTATAAGTATGTCTATATTTATTAGTCTATTTTCTGGTAGCAAAAACACTTTAGCTTGTGATGATTCTATAAAAGAAGATTTAATTATCAATACAGAAAATAATGATGCTAAGGATATCAATGATTTTTTAAATAATAACAATGAATATTCTACTATTGAAAAATTAGAAAAACTAAATTGTTTAGAAATTGATGTAGGAGAAAGAAATTCATTAGATTGGTTACAATATTGTACTAATTTAGAAAAAATATCGATTTTTATAGATACTAATGATGAAGAGATTTTAACTGAGTTATCTAATTTGAAATATCTTAAAAATTTACAAGAACTTATTATATATAATCATAGAGATATGTCTCTTTCATGTGATAATTCTTTATTTTTACAAGAATGTAGTAATTTAAAAAGTTTAACAATAGGAGGCTTTAATATTGAAAAAGGTGTATTAGAATCTCTTACTAATATTACTAATCTTTATATGTATGTTTCTAGACTGGGTTATCACTATAATAATATTTTAACTGATTTTTCTAAACTAACATTTTTAGATGAATTATCTTTCATGGATTCAGGTATTTATGACATTTGCACTATATTTGATTCTAAAGATTATGAAGTTTTAGTAAATAATGATGTTGATATAAAGGCTTCGTCCATAAAAAATCTAGTAGCTATCAATAAAAAACTAGATGGAATCATTTCTTACCTAAATATTGATGAAAATACATCTTCTCAAGAAAAACTAGATAAAATTGTTATCTATACCCTTAATAACCTTGAATATGATAAAAAAATATCAATAGATAGGGTAAATGATGAAAAACAAAAAAAGTATGCTAAGAGATATTATACCGATGGTTATTTATTCGGGGCTCTTAATATGGATAAAGCTATATGTGGTAATTATAGTGCCTTAATATTAGCACTTGCAAATAGAGTTGATTTGGAAACCTATTTTTTAGTTAGCAAATATCATGCCTGGAATTTAGTTAATATAGATGAGAATAGCTATTATATTGATTCAACCAGAATAGATAGTGAAAAAATTGTAGTAAGAGACTTTAGCAAACTATCACATCTTTTAGGTGAAGAAATAACTATGACACCACAAGAAGCTATAAAAAAGAAATTATATATTAATATAGATTATTATATGGATAATCTTAATGAATTTGATACTTCTTTATATGATTGCTTAAATTTGCCTTCATTTGTAAAAATTAACAATCAGAAAAGAAAAATAAATCATAATGAAAGTATGGAGTATACATATGTACTAAGAAATGGTATGCTTTTAGGAGGAGTTATTGGTAGTGGGTTATTTGGTTTAATTAATTATAATGATAAGAAAAATAAAAAAAGAGCAGCCATTTATCAAAAAGCTAAAAGTACTTTTCTAAAAAACACATAAAATATTTATATGAAAACTAAAAACTTTATAGTTATAAATAAAATCTCTCTAAATTATAATAAATAGAGAGATTTCTATTAAGAGTATTTAGGTCTCCATATTTAATATAAAATAACTTTTAAATAATTACTAAAATAGTTTTATTATATAACAATGTGTAATAAAGTATTTTAACAAAAAAAATGAAAAAGTAAATTAATAATATATTTTAGCTGTTAAAATAATTAAAATTATTAATTGATATAAATTTACTATTTTATGGGATTTAATAAAATCTAGAGAAAAGAAAAAACTAAATCTTACAACGATTCTCTTTATTAATAACAATAAAAACGCTATACTTATAGATAAAAGTTATGTTATGATTAAAGAGCAAGCAGGTAGATAATTGATGAATATTAATATAAAAAAGAAAGCATAAGAAATTTTTAATAGGTTCAAAATAATTTATCAGTCAGTAGAAGAAAAATACCCACAAATAATAGTAAATCCAGATTATAAAGATGATGAAGCTTATCCAAAATATTATTTTTATTTTGAAAATAAAAAAATATTTGGAGCAATTATTAAGGGAAAAAATTGTTGGAATGATATAAAAAATTATTACATTACAGCAACTATTAAATATAAAAATGCTAACCAAGAAGAAAGAAGTTTTGCCAAAGTCAGAATTTTTAAAGATAGGTATAATAATGATATTCAAATAAAAGGTAATAGAACAGGACATTGTTTTTCTGAAAATTTTTATGATATAAATTTTTTACAGCAACCATCCCAAGAATTATCATTTGTTTTAGATATTATGAAAGAAGAAATAATTTATATAGAGGTGATAGTATGAAAGTAATGTTTATTTCTGACATTCATGGAATAAGTACAAATTTAAACAAGATAAAAGAGCGTTTTAATGAATTAGAATGTGACAAATTAGTAGTTTTAGGTGATTTATATTACATAGGTCCAAGAAATAAAATGCATCCTGATTACAACATTTCTAACGTTGAGGATTTTTTAAATACTTTTAAAGATAAATTGATTTGTATAAAAGGAAATTGTGATTCTGAAGTCGATATAATGATTAGTCATTTCCCTATAATCAATGAATTAGGATTAATAGAAGTTGATAGTAGAGATTTTTATTTAACTCATGGACATATATATAATGAAAATAATTGGCAAAAGCCTAATTCAATCTTAATTTATGGTCATTTACATACTCCTTTTATCAAAGAAAAAGAAGGAACTATTTTTATAAACCCAGGTTCAATATCTCTACCAAGAGAAGGTAATCTTCCTAGTTATTTAGTCTATGCAAATAATGCTTTTACTATTTATGATATTAAAGATGAAATAATTGCTACAAAGAAGCTAGCTAATTAAATTTATACTTTTAGGGGGAATAGTATGAAAAGTACAAGGTTGATTATCAGATATAAAGGAAAATATATTTGTTATAAAGATAATAATAGTATTACATTTATAAAAATACCTAATTACATTAACAGTCGTAGCGACTTTTTTAATATTGATATCTTCGTAGGACTTTTATGCTCTAAATATCTAACTGATACATATGAATCAAGTAGAGGATTAAATTACACAGAAGGTTTAGAAACTTTTGAAGTGTTTTGTCCAGATTTTATGAAAGAAGTAGAATATAATACTTTTATTTACGATTTAGACGAAAGCTTTTCTTATATGTCAAAAGAGTTTTTAAATAACTATCAAAAAAATCTTCAAATATTACCTAAAAATTTAGTATTATGTAGCAAAGATCAATTAACAAAAGGTATTAAAGAACATAATATAACTGATATAGATATAGAAGAAATGCCATTAGAATTTAAAAGACCATCTTTAGAAATCGATAAGGAATTAAAACAAGTAATAAAAAACTTACATATACCAAGAACTGAAAAAGATGTTTTGCTGTTATACTCTGCAGGCAAAGATAGTACTTTGGCAGCCATAAGACTAAAAAAAGCTGGCTACAAGGTTCATTTTATTCACTTTAATAATGGAGCTATGTTAGATAATGATAAACCATATTTAACCTTTAAAAAGTCCTTCGCTAATTACCAAGACTATTATTTTTCTTATGAAAATTATGATGTAAAAGTAGAAAAAGATTTTAATGATTATTTTCTTGCTTGGGAAAAAGTAAATGGTAACACTCTAAAAGACGGAACTATAGATTCTGAAATAAGATGTTTATCATGTCGAATGGCTATGTATACAAAAGCCTTTATATATGCCAAGAAAAATAATTTTCAATATATTGCAGAAGGAGCTAGGACTAGCCAGAAATTTATGATAGAACAAAAAGAAATGTTACAACTATTTCAAGAATTGGCTAACCAAATTGGTATTAAATTATTATTTCCAGTTATTGATTTAGAAGACGACATCAAGGAACAACAAGAGTTAATAAAAAATGGTTTTTCATCAAAAAGTTGGGAATCAAAATGTTTACTAGGTAGAACAGCTAAAGAAAAAAATAAAGAAGATAAAAAAAGAATCATTAACTATTATCAAGAAAATATTAAACCAAAGATGTTACAAAAAATTAGTACAAATTACTAAAATAAACTAAAAAGAAAAAGATACAAGTTATTATTTAATTTATAGTGTTATACTAGTGTTATCTATTTTCAACTAGTGTACTGACATTATGGTATAAAAAGTAGGGAAGTTAATTATTAAATTAAATTTTAGGAGGAAATAATTATGGCAAGAGTATTAAAAACCAAAAAATTAGAAAATACTAAATTAGCAACAAATTATGGGGGTTGGATGTATTGTGATAAATGTAATGAAAATATAGGATATTTATGTTATTCGACTTATGATAGATTAGAATTAGAATATAAATGTAATTGTGGAAGTAAAGGCAGTGTATTATTGGATTTTGAAGATAGTAAAATAGGAAATAATTGTAATGAAGAATTAGATACTATAAAAAATAGATTATGTTGTCCAAAAGATAAGGAACCTTTAATTACAGTATTAGATAAAAAAATAACTAATTATAACTTGAAAATAACGTGTAAATCTTGTAATAGTATATATGAAAAAGTTAAATAACCACTCTAATAACTATGTAATTCTATATAATAAAAAGTATTTTTTAATAAGTGATTATAATAATTTTATATAGGTAAAAACACATTTAACATTACTTAGTATTACATTGTGTTATTTAATCCAGAAAATAAAATTTGTGACTTTTTCATGTGTATATTCGTGTAAGTAATTTTTCTAAGAACTTTCAGTTTATTACACGAGTTGCTGTTGATAATAGTCGTAATAAGGAGGCGATTATGTTCAATTTAGTATCAAAATTTAGACCTTCAGGCGACCAACCACAGGCAATCGAAAAATTAGTTAGTGGTCTTAAAGAAGGCAAGAAAGAGCAGGTTTTACTAGGGGCAACAGGAACAGGAAAAACTTTCACAATTGCCAATGTAATTGCCAAAGTAAACAAACCTACACTAATTCTCGCTCATAATAAAACTCTAGCTGGTCAACTTTATTCGGAATTTAAAGAACTATTCCCAGAAAATAGAGTAGAGTATTTTGTTTCTTACTATGGTAACATCAAAACTCTTATATTAAATAGTATTATTTAATCCATTGATTTAAAACGAAATAACACTAAGTGGACAATATGATATTAAAAATATAAAATAAAATTTGTGACCTTTATTCGTTCCTATTCGTCCCCCTATTACTGAGTATCTATAATTTGTAAAAAAGAAAGGAAAATAAAATGATAAAGCAAAAATTAAATATAACTAGGTATAAAATAAATAGAGATACTCAACAATATTATTTATATCTTTTACCAAAAGAGAATTATTTAGATTTTTGTATAGAAAAGGATGGGTATGCTAATATTTATCACATGACCGAGATTGAAAGCAGTCAATTAAAAGAATCAATAGAAGATTTTATAAAAAATAATATAAATGAGTGGCTTGAAATATTAGAAGACATTATAGAAGATTAAATTTTATATAAAAATAAAGGTATAAACTGATTATGAAGATAGTCGGTTTTTTTTTGCAAGACAAAAAGGTAGTATATGAATTAAAAAAATATGAAGGAAAGGAGGTGAAATAAATGCTAAATGTTGTTTTCATTTCAGGAGTAATTGAAAAAATAAGAAAAGAAAAAAACATTTGTGTTATAACTTTGAAAGTTCCAAAACAACAAAATATAAAATCTTATTACTATATTGACACTTTAGTATCTAATATTTTTATTAAGTTACCATCTCTAAAAATAGAAATAGGTAAATTACTGGCAATTAAAGGTCATCTAGAAACAGTAGATTCTATCAAGGAAAATATAATTTTAAAAGCTGATGAAATTAAATTTGTTTCAAAGTAAATTTATTAAGAAGTTCACAATACTTAAAATCAATTGTTAGTACAGGATTGATTTTTTTTGTACATAAAAAGACTATAATTTTCTTTATAGCCTTTTATCAAATCAAGTAAAATTTGATTTTTCAAGAATTTATGTAATTTTCTAAAATGTCGTTTAATAACTCAAATTGTTTTGTTTTTATAGCATAATCATAATTTTTATATTTAATATGTATAGGGTTATTATGATTTGTATTAATTAGAATCTGAGCAATTATTTCTTTGTTTTTTTTATAAAACTCTAATCTATATTTATCACCTGTAAGATTTTCCCATTCACTATTATCTATTTTTGAACTATTTAGTATTTTAATTAAGTCATTTATTGTTTTACTATTAGTAATTTTTTTATTTTGTACTTCATTTGACGTTAAGTCATATACCATTATAAAACTAGTAGATTTTAGCTTATCAACAATCTTTTCATAACTTGGTTTTTTGATAAATATTATTAACCCTATTAAAGTGATTAAAACTATACATATAACTAGCAAATATTTTTTTTTATGTGATTTTATCATATATCTTTATAACTAATATCTAGATATACCAAATATTGAATTAACTTGACTTGCTTTTGTAAACAACATATCTGTTCCATTGCTATTAGACTTTGCCGTTACGACTCCTGCTGTTGCGTATGAATTATTACCTAATATAGCATTTTGGTCTATTACAATACCTCCACTATCCCCATGATTAGCAACTAAGTTTGCACGAACTAAATTAGTATGATTTATACCATCAACGGTTCCAGAATAACTACCATTTGTAACTGAACCTACTGTAAATCCTGTTGCTCCTCCTAATTTTGCTACTGCTTGCCCTGGATAAAAAGATGTAACTACACTTGTTGAAATCGTTGTTATATTACTAAATGGTGGTTTCGAATTTAATGTGTTTGTTGGAGTATTAGAAGAATTTGTTTCAATCCATGCTGCATCAATGCTACCACTTCGTTGCCACTTTTTTACGGTTCCAAACGATAAACTTTGTCCTGAATTAACACAATGTGCCGCAGTAACTATACCATTTCTTCCTGAAAGTCTAGCACGATAGGCGAAAGAACACCATCCATAACTAGCACCTGGATTAAGATTTGCTACAGCTTCAAAGTTCTGTCCTTGCTCAAATTCTATCAATGCAGAATCAATTATATTTTCTCTAAATACATTAATTGTATCTTCTGATTTTTCTTTTAATTCTACAATTACACGATTTGATAATACATCTATAGATACTCCTGTAATATTCACTAATTTATTATCATTTAAAAAATAATTTAAAACTTTATCATGTATATCTTTTAATTCTCTGTAAGAATATTGTACATATTCTTTATTTGCATCATTTATTAGTTTTGAATATTTTTCAGTATCAGATGCAGAAAGCTTACTTTTAACAATTTGGACAACTAATTGGTCATCTTTATCTATATACATTCCTCCAAAATAATCTGGATAGATTGTAGAACCTTTTTCATCAGTTACAAATTCTTTTTCTAGATTTTGAGCATTTTTTACTGATTTTTCATTTTTCTCTAATTTTAATTTATAGTTTTCACCTAGTTCTTTAACTAAATAATCTTCTATTTCTTTTTGCATTTTTTTATCTTGCAAAATTTCATCTGCTGTTAAAATTTCATTTTGATTATTATTTACACTATTTTTTGCTTGAACATCATAGGTTGATATTGAAATTGCTAATATCATTGTTGAAAATATTGTTAAGCATTTTTTCATTTTTATTGTTTCTCCATTTCTATATTAAATCTAAATAAGTTGGTTTACTTTCACCTCCCTCAATCCAATTATATAGATATTAATATCAACATAAAATTACTACATAGAATTTTTAATTTTATCTGATTTAATGTTTAGCTAAATCTTCTATATTTCTATTATACTACTAATTTCTATTTTACTGATAGTAAATTTTAATTAATTTTAAAATAAACAAATTGTGTTGTATTTTCCCAATCATATTCTTGCCATAAATTAATTGCTTTACTTCCAGGATCCGACATTAATATATTATCTCCCTCAATATCATCTAATGCTACCCAATGTTGACTATAATTTGTATCAATAACCTTAATAGCAATATAGTAACCAAATGAATAATATTTTTTTATCTCACTAAGTTTATCATTTTTTGACTTTCCATTTAAAATTACTCTACCTGTATATTTGAACTGAGGTATCAATTTAGATATTGGGTCATATCTCAAACAACCATAAGAATCAAAACCATAAATATTATTTAGAGCAGTAACAAATGTTCCTGGGTTAAATGGTTTTATCCCATTTGTAGAAACTCCTGATTTCTTAATTAAGATTGCTATTGAAGTCACTAAACATCCAATATCTCCAATAGTTCTGTTAGTATTTCCAATTCTTATATTAGACCACGGCTCTCCCTTTTGCTTCCATTCTATTGAATTTACACTACTATTATAGTAACCATATATTGCATAATTCCATAATGACATATTTTTTTCACTGGTGAGTTCTAACAGTTGATGTTTATGGAGATAATGAAGAAATAATAGCTGATTGTTTAAACGAATTAGAACCATTTATTGAAAGTGTTAAATCTAAGGTAGAAATGATAAAACAAGATACTATTGAAGCGTCTTGTTTTTTGACTATATAGATGTTAAAATAATGCAAGAAATCTCCTTTAATTTCATTTGATGTTATTTAGTATTATTTAATTCACAAAATGAAATTTGTGACTTTCATTCGTCCCCAACAAAAAAGTTATCTATTAACCAACTAAAATTAGTGTTTCGGGACGAATTTGGGGACGAATAATTTGGTTGATAGTAATCATAATAAAATTAGGAAGTGATGAAATTTGTTCAATTTAGTATCAAAATTTAAACCTTCTGGCGACCAACCACAGGCAATCGAAAAATTAGTTAGAGGTCTTGAAGAGGGCAAGAAAGAGCAGGTTTTACTAGGGGCAACAGGAACAGGAAAAACTTTTACAATTGCCAATGTAATTGCCAAAGTAAACAAACCTACATTAATTCTCGCTCATAATAAAACACTAGCAGGGCAGCTGTTTAGTGAGATGCGAGAATTGTTCCCAGACAACCGAGTAGAGTATTTCGTCTCATATTACGACTATTATCAACCAGAGGCCTATGTACCAACGACCGACACTTACATTGAAAAAGATTCTTCCATTAATGATGAAATAGATGAACTACGTCATGCTGCTACTAGTAGCTTATTATCACGAGATGATGTCATAGTAGTTGCCAGCGTTTCATGTATATATGGTATCGGAGAAGTAGAAGAATATAAAAATAAAATGCTTACTTTATCAGTAGGAGAAGAAATTGATCGTGATGAAGTATTGGTAAAACTAGTAGAAATGTTGTATGAACGTAACGATTTTGATTTCAAACGTGGTACTTTTAGAGTACGTGGTGATATTTTAGAAATTATACCAGCTTATCAAAATACTAAAGGATATCGAATTGAATTTTTTGGTAATGAGATAGACAGGATAAGTGAAATTGATACTTTAACAGGAGTAATTCTTTCCAATAAGAAAAATATCAGTATCTTTCCAGCAAGTCACTTTGTGGTAAGTGATGAAAAATTAAAAGCTGCCATCGTTAGAATAAAAAAGGAATTACAAGAGCGATTAACTCAATTAAAAAATGATAATAAACTAGTCGCAGCAGAGAGATTAGAACAAAGAACTAAATATGACATTGAAATGCTTCAAGAAACGGGTTTTTGTTCAGGTATAGAAAACTATTCAGCACCTATGGCTGGTCGTAAAGAAGGAGAAACCCCTATAACTTTAATGGACTTCTTTCAAAAGGACTATTTATTAGTAGTAGATGAATCTCATGTGACTCTACCCCAAGTAAGAGGAATGTATAATGGAGATAGAGCTAGAAAAATGAATCTAGTAGAATATGGCTTTCGTCTTCCAAGTGCCCTTGACAATAGACCATTAAAGTATGATGAATTTGAAAAAAAGATTAATCAAGCAATTTATGTTTCAGCAACACCAGGAGATTTAGAATTAGAACATACAGGAAATGAATATATCGAACAAATAATTCGTCCTACTGGTCTTTTAGACCCTACAATAGAAGTTCGTAAAACAGAGGGACAAATTGACGATTTAGTCGGAGAAATAAAAGAGCGTATGTCAAAAGACGAAAGAGTTTTAATAACAACCTTAACAATCCGTATGGCTGAAGAATTAACAAATTATTTAAAAGAATTAGATATTAAAGTAGCTTATCTTCACTCTGAAGTGAAAACATTAGAAAGAATGCAAATTATTCATGACTTAAGAGAAGGAAAATATGATGTAGTAGTAGGAATAAACTTACTACGTGAAGGAATTGATATTCCAGAAGTATCCTTAATTGCTATATTAGATGCCGATAAGGAAGGATTCTTACGAAGTAATCGTAGTCTTATTCAAACAATAGGACGCTGTGCTAGAAATGCTAATGGACATGTTATAATGTATGGTGACAAAATTACAGACTCTATGCAGCAAGCTATAGAAGAAACCAAAAGAAGAAGAAAAATTCAAGAAAAGTACAATGAGGACCACGGAATAAAACCACAAACCATTAAAAAAGAAATTCGTGAAGTAATTAGTAATATAGCTGGTGGTGAGACTAAAACAAAAAATAAAAAGCCAACTAAAAAAGAACTTGCAAAAACAATAGAAAATATTGAACAAGAAATGCGTGAGGCCGCTAAAAATTTAGACTTTGAACGTGCTATGGAACTACGTGACATTTTATTTGAAATGAAAACAAACTAGTAAATATCTTAAGTATAAATTAAGGAGAAAATACAAATGAAAAAATAAATACAAAAAAATCAGTCAGAAACATACTAATAATATTAACTATCATAAGTTTTATCATAACTATACTAGTTCTAACTAACACAATTTACAACGACTATGCCATAACTAGTAATAATTATTCACTAAATAATCTGATAACAGACTTTAAGTTTGAAATAACTTTTTAGATTGACAATACCCTAATATATATTTAGTATAATTTATATTATTTTAGAAATAAAGTCAAAACAAGAAGTAATATTAAAAATATTTTTTAGCCTTTTCACAAGTATATCAACCATAGTGGTAATTACTTTTATTATGAATTTTATCGCTGAACTATATAAAATATTCTAAAGTACTTTTAACATGAAAATACTAATACCATTACAATAATATAATGGTATTTTTTGTACTTAATAATTACTTAAAAAACTTAAATATTATAAAACTTATTTTCAAATAACTTATCCTCATTACTTTCAATAAAATATAAAATGATAAGACTAGCTACTAAAAAATACTAGTATTTATAAATATAAACATCTAAAATAAAAAATTATGTTATAATATGTCCTAGGTGATGCACATGGATAAAATAATTGTAAAAGGAGCCCGCGAAAATAACTTAAAAAATATAAATATCTCCTTACCAAAAAACAAATTAATTGTAATGACAGGACTATCAGGTAGTGGAAAAAGTTCTCTTGCTTTTGATACCATTTATGCTGAAGGACAAAGACGTTATGTTGAGAGTCTATCAGCTTATGCTAGACAATTTCTAGGTGGATCAGACAAACCAGATGTGGATAGTATAGAAGGACTATCACCAGCTATTAGTATTGATCAAAAAACAACTTCTAATAATCCACGTTCAACAGTAGGAACAGTTACCGAAATTTATGACTATTTAAGACTTTTATTTGCTAGAATAGGTATACCTTACTGTCCAATTCATAAAATTCCAATATCTTCCCAAAGTATCGAAGAAATGACTAATAAAGTTTTAGAATATGAAGAAGGAACTAAAATAGTAATTATGTCCCCTGTAGTCCATGGAGAAAAAGGTACCCATAAAGACGTCCTAGATAATTTAAGAAAAGAAGGTTATATTAGAGTACGAGTAAATGGAGAAATGCTAGATCTAAGTGAAGAAATAACCTTAGACAAAAATAAAAAAGATAAAATAGATGTAATAATCGATCGTCTAGTAATAAAAGAAGGTTGTCGTTCTAGATTATTTGAATCATTAGAAGCAGCAACCAAGTTATCAGAAGGTAAAGTAATTATTCAAATACTTGGTGAAAATAAAAAAGAAATCGTCTTATCAGAATCATTTGCCTGTCCCTACTGCGAATTTTCTCTTCCAGAGTTAGAACCAAGGCTATTTAGTTTTAATGCTCCATATGGAGCCTGTCCTGATTGTAAAGGATTAGGAATAAAACTACAAATTGATGCTGATTTAGTTATACCTGATAAGAATCTAAGTATAAATGAAGGTTGTATCAAAACTTTAAGTGATGATAAAGATGGTATATATTATAAAAAATTAGAATGTGCCTGTAAGCACTATAAAATTGATATGGATAAACCCTTTAATAAATTACCAAAAAAACAACAAGAAATCGTATTACATGGTTCAAATGACTTAATAAAATTTAATTATACAACTAAAAGCGGAAATATCATGAATTCTCTAGATTATTATGAAGGAATAATTGATAACTTAGAAAGAAGATATATGGAAACAAGTTCAACTTGGATAAGAGACTGGTTAGAAAATTATATGGTCGAATATGAATGTGATAGTTGTCATGGTGCACGTCTTTCAAAAAACGTCTTATCAGTAAAAATAGCTGATAAAAATATTCATGAAGTAACTTGTATGAGTATAAAAGAATTATTAAAAGAGTATAAAAACTTAAAATTAACAGAAGAACAACAGCAAATTGCTAATTTGATTTTAAAAGAAATAAATGAACGCTTAAGCTTCTTATCGAATGTTGGTTTAGAATATTTAACATTAAATAGAAGTGCAGGAACTCTATCAGGAGGAGAAGCCCAAAGAATTAGGCTTGCTACTCAAATAGGTTCACATTTAACAGGAGTTTTATATGTATTAGATGAGCCAAGTATCGGACTTCATCAAAGAGATAATGAAAAACTAATAAAATCAATGCTTGAGATGCGTGATTTAGGTAATACTTTAATCGTTGTAGAACATGATACAGATACTATGCTAGCTTGTGACTACCTAGTTGATATAGGACCAGGTGCTGGAGACCAAGGAGGAAGAATTATAGCAGAAGGAACTCCACAAGAGGTGATGAATAACGAAAAAAGCATCACAGGACAATATTTAAGTGGTAAAAAAAGAATTGAAATACCAAAAACAAGAAGAAAAGGCAATAAAAAGTATTTAAAAATTAGAGGAGCGAGTGAAAATAACCTAAAAGATATTGATGTAGATATCCCTCTTGGTACCTTTACATGTATAACAGGTGTTTCAGGTAGCGGAAAAAGTAGTTTGATTAATGAGATTCTATGTAAAGAAATAAGTAATAAACTTTACAAAAATAAAGAAAAACCTGGAAAATTCAAAAAGATTTTAGGTATTGATAATTTAGATAAAATAGTAGCAATTTCTCAAAATCCTATTGGTAGAACTCCTAGATCTAATCCTGCTACTTATACTGGTGTTTTTGACGATATTAGAACTTTATTTACTACCACCAAAGAAGCCAAAATGTATGGCTTTGAGAAAAATCGTTTTTCTTTCAATGTCAAAGGAGGAAGATGTGAGTCATGTAGAGGAGATGGTGTTAAAAAGATAGAAATGCACTTTTTACCAGATGTCTATGTCCCTTGTGAGGTATGCCATGGTACTAGGTATAATAGAGAAACTCTTAACATAAAATATAAAGATAAAAATATTGCAGAAGTATTAGATATGAGAGTAACCGAAGCAAAAGAATTTTTCGAAAATGTTCCTAAAATAAAAAGTAAACTTCAAGTATTAGAAGATGTTGGTCTAGGCTATATAAAGCTAGGACAAAGTGCTCCTACTTTATCAGGAGGAGAAGCCGAACGTGTAAAATTAGCTAAAGAATTACAAAAAAAGGCCACTGGAAAAACACTTTTTGTCCTAGATGAACCAACAACAGGACTACATACAGATGATATAAGCAGGTTACTTGCAATTTTACAAAAAATAGTAGATAATAAAGATACAGTTGTTGTAATAGAACATAACCTAGATGTTATCAAAGTAGCAGATCATATCATAGACTTAGGACCTGAGGGTGGAGATGGTGGTGGAACTATTGTCGCAACAGGTGCACCAGAAGAAGTTGCTAAAGTAAAAGAGTCATACACAGGACAATTTTTAAAGAAAATGCTTTAGAGGTGAATAAAGTGCAATTAGTTATAAAAGAGAAAAATAAGTTAAGAATAAACAGAGTAATAGATTGGCTTATTTATATGGTAGGATATACAGTGATTTTTATATTTGTTACAAGTTTTTTTAAAAGCATTTATATCGATACAAACCATACATATTTATGGTCAATACTAATTGTTCTAATTATATATATTTTAAATAAAACAATAAAGCCAGTACTTATTACTCTAACAATCCCGATAACTGGTATTACATTAGGTCTCTTTTATCCCTGTATTAATTTGTTTATTCTAAAACTAGTAGACTGGTTCTTGGGAAAACATTTTCAATTAGAAAATATTTATATTGCCCTATTTGTAGCAATTCTTCTCTCAATAATGAATATGATTATGGAAAAAATAATAAAAACAATAATAAAGAAGGTAAAAAAATATGGATAGAGTAGCACTAGACTTAGGATTTATTCAAATTTATTGGTATTCAATATGTATCCTTCTAGCAATCTTTACAGCTTGCTTCATAATTTTTAAAGAGGCAAAAAAACATCATATAAATGAGGATTTCCTAGTAAACTTAACATTTAATTCTATTATCCTAGGTGTAATAGGGGCAAGAGTATACTATGTATTATTTAATTTAAACTATTACTTAACTAATCCGCTTGAAATACTGCAAGTATGGAATGGCGGACTTGCTATTCATGGAGGTATTCTAGCAGCCTTAATATTCATAATATATTATTGTAAAAAACATAAGGTAAAAACATTAAAGATGTTAGATATTATAGTAGTTGGCTTGATAATTGGACAATCAATAGGAAGATGGGGTAATTTCTTTAATGGAGAGGCCTATGGTGGAATAACTACTCTAACAAAATTACAAAATGCTAAAATACCTCAATTTATAATTGATGGTATGTATATATTAGGAGAATACCATCAACCTACCTTTTTTTATGAATCAATCTGGTGTTTTTTTGGTTTTGTAGCAATGTTAATACTAAGAAAATATAAATATCTAAAAGTAGGACAATTAACAGGATTTTATCTAATATGGTATGGAATAGCTAGACTGTTAATTGAATCATTACGAACAGATGCTCTTATGTTAGGACCATTAAAAATAGCTCAATTTGTTTCAGTAGTTTTTATAATTACAGGTTTTATGCTCTTCTTTCATTATAAGAAGAAATCATCAGCAAAGAGTGATAATTTATATGTTAGTATCCAAGAACCAAAACAAAAAAACAATGGCATAGTCTATGTAAAAACGAGGTGAAATTATGTATAAAAAAGTAGTAGTTTTTGGTGGAGGAACAGGAATATCATACTTATTGAAAGATTTAAAAAATTTTCCTATAGATATTACAGCTGTAATAAGTGTTTCTGATAATGGACAATCAACAGGAAAATTAAGAAAAGAATTTCATACTCCAGCAGTAGGAGATATTAGAAAAGTAATTACTTCTCTTTCTGGAATTGATGACCCAATAAAACAAATGTTATCATACAGATTTAAGACATCAAGTGATTTGGATGGTCATGCTGTTGGTAATTTGATTTTAATTGCCATGCTTAATATAACTGGTTCTCTAAAAGAATCTATTAAATTTTTAAGTAAGTTATTAGATGTAAGACATACAGTTCTGCCTATTTCAGAAGATCCAAATGTAACCTTAATGTGTAAAGATGATAAGGGTAACATTATTGAAGGAGAACAACAAATAACAGCCTCAAAAAATAAAATAGAAAAGATTTATTATAAGGAAGAACCAGAAGTATTAACTGAGGTTTTAGAAAGTATTAAAGAAGCAGACTTAATTATTTTAAGTATGGGAAGTCTCTATACTAGTATTTTG
Organism: uncultured Mycoplasmatota bacterium; assembly: GCA_948466315.1. Taxonomy (GTDB): domain Bacteria; phylum Bacillota_I; class Bacilli_A; order RF39; family UBA660; genus CAOJZZ01. The sequence continues at coordinate 18,157 of CAOJZZ010000023.1, forward strand.
CCAAATATCATTTGTCAAAGTATAAAAAAAGAACTAGCAAAAACAAAAGCTCCAATAATGTATATATGTAATGCTGTTACCCAACCAGGAGAAACTGATAATTTTACTGTAGGGGATCATGTAAAATTAATAAACAATTATTTAGAAAACAAAAGAATAGATGCCGTAATTGCTAGTAATACGAAAGTTGATAGTGAAATTGCTAAAAAATATGAAAATGAAGAACACAAGGATACAATTCCAATAGACCATGAAAATTTAAAAAAATTAGAAGTAGAATTAATTGAGGATGATTTAATCACTGTAATAGATAATACTCTAAGACATGATAGCCTAAAACTTAGTTCTTTGATATTTTCTTATTTAATGAGGCATTAAATGTCATATACAATAAAAATAAAAGAAGAAATAGCAACTATCAACAGTACAAAATCAGAGACAATAGCAGAATTATCTGGCTTTATTAGAAATAATGCAACAGTAACTAAGAATAAGATTCAACTAACAACAGAAAATGAAAAAACATTAAAACATCTAACAACTATTATTAAAATAATTTATGAAATAGATTCAACAGTAGAAATAAAAAATAACCTTAATTTCTCAAAAAAGGAATTATATCAAATAATAATAACAGATAAAGTAGATTTTATATTAAAAGATATCGGATATTATGATTCAAATGAAAATTATTTAAAAATACCACCAAATTATATTGTTGGTGCTAACGAGGAAATAAGAGCCTATTTACGTGGAGTATTTTTATGTTGTGGAAGTGTTAATAATCCAGAAACATCAAGATATCATATGGAACTATCAGTAGTAAATCCAGAAGAGGCTATCTTTATCCAAAAACTGTTAAATATTTTTGATTTAAATGCCAAAATACTAAATCGTGATAAAGGATACATGATTTATTTAAAAGAAGCTGACAAAATTAGTGATTATTTAAAAATACTAGGAGCAAGCCAAGCAGTACTTTATTTTGAAAATATAAGAATTTATCGTGATCAAAAAAATAAAACTAATCGTTTAAATAATTGTGAACAAGCAAATATTGATAAAGTGATTCAAACTGCTACCAATCAATTAGATCAAATAAAAATTATTGAAGAAAACGCTGCTATTAATCTTTTAGATGATAAAACAAAAGAAGCTTTAGAATATCGAAAAAAATATCCCGAGGCTTCTCTAAAAGAATTAGCGGAAATAATAACAATAGAAACTGGTAAGAAAATCACTAAATCAGGACTGAATCATAGATTTAGAAAATTAAGTGATTTAGCTTTAAAAATTCAAAAATAAAATACTATAGATAAGAATTTATATAGTAAGTATTGTTAAAAATAATGAATCAATATTATTGCTATATAGTTATCATACCTATAGTGTTTTTTTTATGAATATTATCAGAAAATTCTACAATTTTTATGTCTCTTTTTAGCTATAATTGATGCCATAAAGGTAGCTACTTTATGAAGTTTAA
>CAOJZZ010000024.1 GCA_948466315.1 uncultured Mycoplasmatota bacterium
TAATATGTTAACAAGTACGAGGGTTTATTCATCAGATAATTATTATTATGGAGATTCAATAGAATGGGATGGAGAAAACTATAAGTTAGTAAATTCTGATGGAAGCGAAGTAGTGCAGACACCATGGAATGCAGGATATAGTAGTTTAAAAGGAAAATATAAATGTAGTAATGGAACTCAGACTATATGTAATACAATATATTATTTAGGAGGAACAAGTAGTTCATATGCATATACATTATCCTTAACAGGAGGAAATACATTAGATGATGTAAATACAGATTTTTCATTTAGTAAGAAAGTAAATTATGTAGAGGGAAAATATGTATTAGAAGAGCCAACAGTAATAAAAAGAGCAGATTGGTACACAAAATATAATAGTTTAAATGGATATTATTTCTGTAGTGATGGGTCAAATAGTTGTACAACAGTAAATTATAATATCTCAACATCAAATTATTATATGTCATATTTATTAATGAGTAATGGAGAGACATATGATAGTTTATATGAACAGGCAAAGAATACAAAATGGAAATATGGAAATGATGTAGAATGGGATGGAAGTAAATATGTATTAAAGAATACAATGGAAAGTAGTCCAGTAAATTGGAGTAGTGAGAAAAGTAATATAGGAAAGGGCTATCATTATACATGTTTTAGTCTAGAAGATAGTTGTAGTAGTGTGTCATATATATACTACACAGACACAGGAGGGCCATATTATATAGTCTTAAGTAATGGAAAGAAAATAGAAGAAGCCAATGAAGAGATGTTTAATAGTAATACAAATAACTCAACAATAAAGACAGTAATAGATAATTGGTATAGTGCAAATATGACAGAATATACAAGTATGTTAGAAGATACTATTTGGTGTAATGATAGAAGTATGAGTAACTCAAATGGTTGGACAAAAGATGGAGATGCGAATAATTACTTGTATTTTGGAGGCTATGGAAGATTAGTGAGTTCACCATATAAACCAAGTTTAGAATGTAAGAGAGAGGAAGATAGATTTACAGTAAGTGAGGAAGTAGGAAATGGTTTATTAACATATCCTGTATCTTTATTAACAGCTGATGAGATAACTTTAGCAGGGCATGGAAAGAGTGGGTATACATCAAGTGGATATCTGAATACTGGAGAATGGTGGTGGGCTTTGTCGCCTAACTTCTTCAATTACAACAATGCTGTCGGGTTCCACGTGCGCAGCGGTGGTTACCTGGACTACAGCGGCGTGTATACTTGGAACGGCGTCCGGCCAGCTGTTTCACTAGTGCCTGGGACTATGGTGTCTGAAGGGGATGGGACAGTTTCTAATCCATATCAAATTATGATGGATAAGGAAAATGATTTTAGATAGCTTCTTTATTGTTATTTACTTTATTAAAAATAGTTAAAAATAAAGAAACTATTAACTAAATTTTGGTTGATAGTTTCTTTTTAATGCTGATAATTACTATGTTTTTTATAATTTAATTCAAAGCTTTTCCTTGATAAGAGTCTCTTTCTACCATTTCTTTATCAATATCGTTTAAAATGCAGAACTTTTTTGTTAGCCAAATTGGTTCTATTAAGTCTTCTATTTTAGGATCACCTGTGATTCTATTGATAACAATTTCTTTTCTTAAATGTTCTAATTGATCTATTACGATATCTATATATTCTTCTTTAGTTAGAAGATGAAATTTCTCTTTTTGATATAGTTTTTCTAATGGAGTATTTTTTAGAATACTTAACATGTGTATTTTTATTCCTTGAATATCTAAGTTATTTAAATATTTAACAGTATTTAGCATGTCTTCTTTTGTTTCATATGGTAATCCGTTAATTATATGAACTACAATATTTATATTTGCTTTTCTAAGTTTTTTTACCATAGTTTCAAAGCATTCTAAAGTATGACAACGATTTATTAGTTTAGTTGTTTTTTTATTAGTTGTTTGTAAACCTAATTCAATTGTTAAGAAAGTCTTTTTATTAAGCTCTTTTAAATAGTTAAGACATTCATCTGTTATAGCATCAGGACGAGTTGCGATATTTAGGCCAATTACTCCTTCCTGTTTTAAGATTTTATTATGTAGATTTTTTAAGGTTTTAACATTTGCATAAGTATTTGTATGAGCTTGAAAATAACCAATGTATTTAGCACTAGGCCATTTTCTTAACATTTTATTTTTTATTTCAATGAATTGGGTTTCAACATCTTTTTCTTTTTCACCAGCAAATTCACCACTACCAGATTTTGAGCAGTAAATACAGCCTCCATATCCTACAGTTCCATCAATATTTGGACAAGAAAAATTAGCGTTTAAGCTTACTTTGAAAACTTTTTGATTAAATTTTTTCTTATAATAATAATCTAGAGTATGATAACGTTTATTTGAATTACTATAGGGAAATGGGTTATTCTTCATATATTGTCCTTTCTAATTTTCACAAATTGTATATATGTAAATAGCTTTTAATACTTCTAAAGGGTGAATTAATATTAATTTATGTAGTTCTTTGTAGTTTTGATTAATTAAACTTTGATATAAGTATAGCTCTTTTTTCCTAATTTTTCTATTAGGATTCTTTTGATATGGTTTCATTTTTTCTTTAACTTTTCTTTTGATTTGACGATTGAAGTTTCGATAACTATATATTTTTGTTTCTTCTAAATCAAATGATCTGGCAGTTGTTTCCATAATTGTTAGGAAGATAGTATTTTTCATTTCTTCAGTAATATCGGGACCCGCTTTATATATTTCTTTAAAGTTATTAATCATTTTTTTTGATCTTAGGACTTTTTTTAAGGTATCTTTATATAGTTTTTGATGTTTGTCTCTATTTTTTTGGATGCTGTTTTTTTTAAAAGTATATTTTTTTCCTTCTAATTTTTTAAAGGCTTTCATGGTGTCATTGTAACCGAATTTCATATTTCTTTTAGAACCTTCTTCGTAGAAGTTTAAAAAGTTTGTTAATTTATTTTTAGGTTTAATAGTGGTTATTTTTACTTTCTTCTTAGCAGTCTTTTTAATACCTGGAGCTCTTAGGTCTACAGCAATTATTTCATCTGCTCCCATTTGTATGGCTAAGTTTATTGGTAAATTATCATAGTAACCACCATCAATGTATTTTAATCCCTCTATTTCTTTTTGTTTAAAAGCAGGAAAACAAGTGGCTGAAGCGATTAAATAATCTACTAATTGTTTTTCTTTGATTTCTTTTTTTGTAAGTTCTTTAGCTTTTCTTTTAGAAAGGTTATAAGTTATTAGTCCATAATTTATTTTAGAGGAATAGAATTTTTGTTTGTTTAGTGTTTTTTCTACAAGTTCTTCTAGGTCTTTGATATTCATACCACCATTTTTAATAAAGTTTTTGCCATACATTTTGTAAATGTCTAATGTTTTTTTGCTAGTAGTAGCATCTTCACCAAATAATACTTTTAAATTTATTTTTCGCCATAATTTTAAGGCTTTTTTATAATTATTTTGAACCATTAAAGCTCCGTTAAGAGCACCAACAGATGTTCCAGTTACGATGTCATATTTTATATGTAACTTTTGTAAGGCTTTCCATACTCCTATTTGATAAGATCCCTTAGAACCACCACCAGATAAAACTACTGCTTTCACTTTTATCACCCCTATAATTTTAATGATTCTTGTATACTATTTGAAAGTGGTTAGATTATATCATATTTTTTATAGAAAAGCAATTTTTTATGATATAATTATTTATAATAAGCGAAGGTGATGTAGTAGTGGTTCAGAAAAGAAAAATAAAATTGAAGAAGCCTGCTGTTATATTATTAAGAATTTTTGGTAGTATCTTAGTTATTGTTCTCGTTGCTTTTTTCTTTTATTTTTATCAGATTAATACTTTATGTGAACTTGGGTATAGTAAAGAAGCTAGTAAAAATATTTTATTTAGTTGGAAAAAAGATTATGTTATGTCTATTGGTGAGAATAAGACTTTGAATGCTGCTTTTGAAAGTGATGATTATTTAGAGAAGTATTTAGAAAATTATGCAAATATAAAATATCAGAATCATAAAAACTTGATAAAAAATATTAATTTATTATTAAAGAAGGGGTATAGTAATAGTAATATATCAATGATTTTGGCTCATGGTAGTGATGCAGATGTCTTTGAGTTTGCTAAGAGGGATAAAGTACGTTATTTAGAAGAATTTTATAGTTTAGATTATGCTAAGTTAAGTTATTATGATAGATATTTACATTATTCTGATGAAACTGGTGAAGATGAGGAGACTACAGTTTTGTTTGTTAATCTTGATATGGATAAGAATGATTATGAAGATGCTTTGGTTGTAAAAGAGTTTAGTTCTGATATGTTAGTTAATAAACATCGAAAGTTAACTGAGAAGTTTGAACCTAAGGATTTAGTGAAGATAGATTCTAAATATGCTAGTGATGATATGAAAGCCAGTAAAGTTGCAATTGAGGCTTTTAAAAAGATGGCTTCGGATGCTTCTAAAGATGGATTAGGAATAGTTATTAATTCTAGTTATCGTAGTTATCAAGATCAAGTTGATATTTGTAATTCTTATAAAGATTTATATGGTGAGGGGTATGTTCAGAAATATGTAGCACAACCTGGTTATTCTGAACATCAAACGGGTCTTGCATTTGATATTGGTAGTACTAGTAGTAAGATATTTGCTCAGTCAAAGGAATATGAGTGGATGCAAGAAAATGCTTATAAATATGGTTTTATATTAAGATTTCCAAAGAAATATGAGAGTATTACAGGTTTTAGAAGTGAACCATGGCATTATCGTTATGTAGGAAAGAAGATTGCTAATTACATTCATTCTGAAAATATCACTTTAGAGGAGTATTACGTCAAATTTTTAGATAAATGATGATTTATATAATTTAATTTATGTTTTTATACTTGGTGTTAATTATTTTAAAATTAATGTAAAAACTAGATAATAAGTAAAAAGAAACTTTAGTGTTAGATTGGTTATAAAAATAGAAATTATTCGAAAAAAGAAAAATACTTTAGTTATTAAAATAAAAGATAAGTTTTTTATAGTGATGTTTTTTTGTTGTTTAGAACTTAGATAGTTTTTGCTTGGAATATTTTTTCAATTATGATATTATGTTATTAGAATAATAAGAAGGTGTTAGTATGTATCCACTTGGAAAACAGTTTGAAGTAGATTATACGAAGGCTAAGAGTGATGATAAGGCGATGCTTTCTGGAAATAATTATAGAATTTCTATTATTTCTGAAAGGATTGTGCGTCTTGAATTTTCACCTAGTGGACAATTTATAGATAGACCAACACAGTTAGTTAGAAATAGAAATATAGGACTTGCTGATTTTTCTGTGCAACAAGATGCTAATATATTACAGATAACTACTAAATATTTTGTTCTTAATTATATTAAGGGTCAACCTTTTATTGGGGCTAAGGTTGATCCTATGAAGAATTTGAAAATAACTTTAATAAGTAGAGATAAAGATAGGAGTAAAGATTGGTATTATGGGCATCCTGAGGCTCGAAATATGAAAGGTAATATGGTAGGTGTAGATGTTAGTATACCTAAACAGTTAGAAAGAGGTCTTTATTCTTTAGATGGTTTTGCTTCTATTGATGATAGTTTAAGTAAGGTTATTTTGGAGGATGGAACTTTAGCAGATCCTCCACTTGATCATACTGATATTTATGTATTTATGTATGACAGGGATTTTAAACAAGCTTTATTTGATTATTTTAAAATGACAGGAGCACCTTCTTTAATTCCAAGATATGCTTTAGGTAATTGGTGGAGTAGGAATATTACTTATGATGATAAGAGTATTCGTGAGTTGATTCGTAAGTTTGAGAAAAAGAAAATTCCTCTAGCTGTTATGTTATTTGATCATGACTGGCATAGTAGAAATGTAGGAGAATATAAAGATTTAAAAACAGGATATACTTTTAATTCTGTTTTGTTTAAGGACCCTAAGAGTATGATTGATGAGTTTCATAAAAGAGGGGTCAGAGTAGGTGTTTGTGTTGATCCTATTAAAGGATTTTATCCACATGAAGCTTTTTATAAACAGGCTAGTGAGTATTTGGGTCTTACAGATTCTAAAATTATTTTATTTGATCCGTTTAATCCAAAACTTGTAGATATAATGTTTAAAGTATTTTTGCATCCTCTTGAATCTTTGGGTATTGACTTTTTTTGGAATGATTCTACTGGGGATAATAATGTTACTAAGTTGTGGAGTATGAATCATTATATGTATTTGGATTCTGGAAGAAATTCAAATAGGAGACCAATGTTGTTGGCTCGTGGTGGCATTTATGCACCACATCGTTATCCTGTTTTGTATGGTGGGTCAAGTGAGATTAGTTGGGAGTCATTAAAACAATTACCTTTTCGATATTTGAATGCTGCTAATATAGGTGTTAGTTGGTGGAGCCATGATGTTGGTGGTAATCATGGTGGTGTAGAAGAAGGGGAACTTTATGTAAGATATGTTCAGTTAAGTACTTTTTCTCCTATTTTGAGATTTCATGGAGCTAGGGGACCTTATTATAAAAAAGAACCATGGTTATGGGATTCAAAAACTTTAAATATTGCTGTTGATTATTTGAGACTTCGTCATCGCTTGATTCCTTATTTGTATACAGAAGCTTATAATTATACAAAGGCTGGTACACCATTAATCCAACCATTTTATTATAATTATATGTGGGTTTATGATGATTCTTTATATCGTAATCAGTATTATTTTGGTTCACAGTTACTTGTATGTCCAATTCTTGATAGAAAAGATTCAGTTATGAATAGGACAATTCATCGTTTCTTTATACCAGATGGTATTTGGTATGATTTCGTTACAGGTAAGAAATTTCCAGGTAATAAAAAGTATATTTCTTTCTTTAAAGAAGAAGATTATCCTGTTTTTGCCCATGGTGGATCTATTATTCCCCTTTCTAATAGGAGTGATTATAATAATACAGGACTTCCTACAGATTTAGAGATTCAGATTTTTCCAGGGGTTAGTAATACTTATACTATGTATGAAGATGATGGAATTACTTCTTTATATAAAGAAGGTTATTATTTAAAGACTTCAATTGATTATAATTATCTTAGAAATAATTATACAGTTATTATTCGATCTATTGATGGTAAAAGTGGTATCGTTCCTGAGAAGAGAAATTATAAAATGGTTTTTAGAAATACTAAAGAAGCAGAGGATGTTACAGTTTATTTTAATTCAGAAAAAGTTGCTGCCTTTGGTTATGTTGATGGAAATGATTTTATTGTAGAGGTTAAGAATTGTCCAACTATTGGTCAACTTACGATTAATTGTAAGGGTAGAGATATTGAAATCGATGCTGCTAGATTAATTAATGATGATATTGATAGTATTTTGATGGATTTAAAAATTAATACATATTTAAAAGAGGATATGGCTAAAATTATGTTTAGTGATGATTCAATTAGTCAAAAACGTATAAATGTTCGTAAATTGAAAAGAAAAGGTCTTTCTAAAGAATATATCAATTTATTTTTGAAATTATTAGAATATTTAAGTGAGGTTTAATATTAATATGTGACATTTGTTATTGTCACTTTTTTGGTTTATGGTTAGTAATATTTAGGTTAGAATAGTTTTATATTTTATTTGTTATTTGAGTTTAGGTAAAATTTAATGAATTTATTGAAATGTCAATCTAAAATCGGTATATATTATAAACAATATATTTTTAATGGTTTGTTGATGTTTATTATTTAGAATTGAATTATAGTAAAAAACTACCTAAATTCAAATAAAATTATCCTTGAAAAAGTTATTTGAATTTTGTATACTAGATATATATTTTATATATTGTTAGTAGTAGTAATAATTTTTCTTTTTTTAGAGAGCTTATGGATGGTGGAAATAAGTAGAAGATGATTGTGAACTTGATTAACATTAGATATGTAGGGTTAGACCTTTATCTCTTTATAAGTTGCATAGATCTCTATGAAATAAGGTGGTACCGCGATTTTGTCGTCCTTATGTCTGGGGATTTTTTGTTTTATTTAGAAAGTTAAGGTAGTATTTTAAAATTATAAATAGTAGGAGGTGAATAGTGGAAGAGTTGATTTTATTTTTTCTTAGCTTTTTAATTGTTTTTATTATATATGAGTTGTTTATAGTATCAAGAGCTAAGAAAAGTTATGGGAATAAAAAGGATAGGAAGATGCCAATTGAGGCTAAATATTTGATTCAAAAATATAATTTAGATATTAAGAAAGATTCTTATTTTCAATTGTTACAGATTATTGCTATTGTGTCATCATTTGATATTTCTTTGATTGTTACTTTGATATTATTAGTTGATGGTTATATGTTTCAGTTGTTGTTGGCGATTATTTTTTCGATTCCTATTATTTTGATTAGTTATCATTTTGTGGGAGTTTTTTATAGAAGGAAGGGAATGATTAAGAATGTATGATTTTAAAAGAATAGAAGAAAAATGGAGAGAGTATTGGAGAGTTAATGATACTTTTTATACTGATTTGTGGGATTTTAGTAAGCCTAAGTTTTATGCTTTGGATATGTTTCCATATCCATCAGGAGTAGGTCTTCATGCTGGTCATGTTGAGGGATATACTGCTACAGATATTGTGTCTAGAATGAAGAGAATGCAAGGATTTAATGTACTTCATCCTATGGGGTATGATTCTTTTGGATTACCTGCTGAGCAGTATGCTGTTACTACTGGTAATCATCCTAATGGTTTTACACAAAAGAATATAGACACTTTTACTAAACAGTTAAAGTCTTTAGGTTTTGATTATGATTGGAGTAAGTTAATACAAACTAGTGATCCAAAATTTTATAAATGGACACAATGGATTTTTAAACAACTTTATTTGGATGGATATGCTAAATATGTTGATATGCCTGTTAATTGGTGTGAAGAATTAGGAACAGTTTTATCTAATGATGAGGTTATTGATGGAAAGAGTGAGCGTGGTGGTTTTCCAGTTGTTCGTAAAAATATGAAACAATGGGTAATAGATCAGGCTGCGTTTGCGGAAGCGTTATTGGATGGTTTAGATAGTATTGATTGGCCTTTTTCTACTAAAGAAATGCAACGTAATTGGATTGGTAAGTCTGTGGGGGCACAGGTTACTTTTAATATTAAGGATAGTGATTATAATTTATCAGTTTTTACAACTAGACCTGATACTTTGTTTGGAGCGACTTATTGTGTGATGGCACCAGAGCATGAGCTTGTAGATCTTATTACTACATCTGATAAAAAAGATGAAGTGGAAGAATATAAAAAACAGTGTGCTTTGAAGAGTGATTTGGAAAGAACAGAATTAAATAAGGAAAAAACAGGAGTATTTATTGGAGCATACGCTATCAATCCTGTTAATCAGGAAGAAATCCCTATTTATATTTCTGATTATGTTCTTGCTAGTTATGGGACTGGTGCTATTATGGCAGTTCCAGCTCATGATGAGAGAGATTATGAATTTGCTAAAAAGTATGATATACCTATTAGACAGGTTATTGCTAAATCGTTTATAGGTACAGGAAATTCAGCTTTACGTGAAGGGTTGCCTATTACAGAAAGAAATGTTGTAAATGTAGTGATTAAACATCCAAGTGAGGATAAATATTTATGTGTAAAAAGAAAAGATTTTGGTTTTCTTAATTTTGTAATGGGTGGTATTGAAGAAGGTGAAAGTGTTGTATCGGCTGGTATTAGAGAATTAAGAGAAGAAACTGGTTATATAGATATTGAAATTGATAAAGAGTTGGAATTTATTTATTTTGATACATTTTATGCTGCTCATAAGAAAGTGAATCGTCATATTACTAGTTATACTGTTGTTGGTCATCTTAATAGTTTAAAAAATGAGAATCGTAATAGTTATGAGGAGTCAATTGCTGATGTTTGTTGGATTGATAAAGATGATTTAATGGTAGAATTGCATACTGATGCTCATAGATATGATTTTATGCGAGTTATTGGGTCAGAGGGTGCTTATACTGGTGATGGTGTTCATATTAATTCTAATTTTTTGGATGGACTTAATAAAGAAGAGGCAATTGATGTAATGATTAAGTGGTTAGAGGAACATAAATGTGGAGAAGCTAAGGTTAATTATAAGATGAGGGAATGGATTTTTGCTCGTCAGAGATATTGGGGAGAACCAATGCCAGTTGTTTACTTAGAAGATGGTAGTATTCATATTTTAGATGATTCTGAGTTACCTTTAATTTTACCTGAGCTTGAGGATTATAAAGGGCATAATGGTTCTGCTCCTTTAGAGAATGCAAAAGAGTGGAAAAATTATAATTATAATGGAAAAAAAGGTGTTAGAGAGACTTCTACTATGCCTGGTTCTGCGGGTTCTAGTTGGTATTTTTTACGTTATATTGATCCTAATAATGATGATGTTTTTGCGAATCAAGAGTTACTTAAACATTGGATGCCAGTTGATTTATATATTGGCGGGCCAGAACATGCAGTTGGTCATTTAATGTATGCTAGGATTTGGAATCGTTATTTGTATGATAAAGGTTTATCTCCTGTTATTGAGCCATTTAAAAAATTAGTTCATCAAGGTATGATTTTGGGTTCTAATGGTATAAAGATGGGGAAAAGGTATCCAGATTATGCTATTGATCCTTTAGATATTGTTCGTGATTATGGAGCAGATACTTTACGTTTTTATGAAATGTTTATGGGACCTTTGGAGGCATCTAAACCTTGGAGTGATCAAGGCGTGGAAGGGGCTCAAAAGTTTTTGGATAGAGTTTATAGATTATATGTATCAGAAAAAGTTAAAGATGAGGATAATTTAGCACTTGAAAAAATTTATCATCAAACAGTGAAAAAGGTTACTGATGATTTTGAAACACTTAATTTTAATACAGCACTTAGTCAAATGATGATATTTATCAATGCTGTATATAAAGAAGATATTTTTCCAAGGGAATATGCTGAAGGTTTTATTAAGTTATTGAATCCAGTTACGCCTCATATGGCTGAAGAGTTATGGGAGATGTTGGGTCATAATGAAACAATTGCATTTGAAGCGTGGCCTAGTTATAATGAAAAATTATTAGTAGAAGAGGAAAAAGAGATAGCTGTTCAAGTTAATGGTAAGGTTCGTGCTGTTATTAAAATATCTGTTAATGATAGTGAGGATGTTATTAAGGAAAAGGCAATGAAGGCAGAAAATGTTATTAGGCATATTGAAGGTAGAGAGATAGTCAAGGTTATTGTTATTAAAGGTAAGATAGTTAATGTAGTTGTTAAATAGGATATATAGGGTGATTTTATGGATGTATTAGATTTTTTAATTGATGAAGATAAGAGAAATTATAAATGTTTTGATGCTTTGAAGGAACTTGTTAGTAGTAATGAGGAGTTTTGTGAGAGATTGACTGATGGTTATTTTTCTTCAAAAGTTGAGGGCTTTTCAGCAGACGTTTGGGAAAAGATAGGTAAGCAAAATATTAGAAGGATTAATAGTTTTACTGACATTTTTGTAGATGGGGCTAATATTGGTTATTGTACAGTAGCTTCTAAACAACTTAGTTATTCTTTTGATAATTGTTATATTTGTGGTGGTGTAGTTGATGTGCTTGCTGGTACGAAGAACTGTGTTGATGGAAGTCATACATGGCTTGTTGAAAATGGTAAGATATATGATACTACTTTAATGCTTATTATTGATGAGGTGTTTGCTAAAGAAAGTTTGGGTTATAAAGAAGAAAATAGATATGATCCGAATAGGGATAAGTTTTACTCAGCAGCTAAGGAATTTACATTGGATAGTAGTTTTTCAAATTCAATTCGTAAATGATTTTTATAACTAGATTAATATAGTATTACAATTTTACAGTATGTTTATATAAATTAGTTTGATTTTATGTATGAAAAGGAGTTAGTTTATAAAAAAATTTGGAAATAGTTATGTAGGTATAGTGATTGATAAATTATTTAGAATAATTTGTATTTATAGTTGGTTATTTAAGTACAGTAATTTATTTAATTGTATAATTATTGGAATTTGTAGTATAAAGTAGTAGAACTTTGGTCTTATAAAAGTCTTAATTGCTACAGTAATAAGATGTTTTTCAACAATTTTTGTGGATAAAATATTTTATAATAAAATTGGTGATATTATGAAAGTTAAAATATTTGACTTAGAGGATGAGAAAGATTTAGAAAATGAGATAAATGCTTTTTTGGCTGATTTAGAGGGAGAAGTTATTGATATTAAATATCAAGTTGGTCTTTCTATATTTAGTGAGGAACAGGTTTTTTGTTTTTCGGCTATGATAGTTTATTGTTAGATGTAAAAAGTAGACTTTTTTGGAGGAGGATTATTTGTTTATTAAATTGGTTTTATTAATAAATATTTTAATTTAGTAAGTATAGATAAAATTAATTTTAATATTAGTTATTTTATGAAAGAATTGGTTGATAATGACTAATTCTTTTTGTTATTTGGTAAAATATGATATGATTATTTTAATTGGAGGTTTAATATGGCAGGGAGAAGACAATATAAAAATAGTAATACAGTTAAAAAGAGTAGTTTTGTTAGGGGAGCTTTTGTTGCTACTTTTGGAATTGTTATTACTAAGATTTTAGGTATTTTGTATGTTATTCCTTTTCATGCTATTATTGGTGAGAAGGGTGGAGCGTTGTATGGTTATGCTTATACTATTTATTTGTTTTTTATGTCTTTATCTTCAGCTGGTATTCCTTTGGCAATAAGTAAGGTAGTTAGTGAGTATCAAACAAAGGGGTATTATAGTGCTACTAAGAGAACTTTTTTTATAGGTAAGAGAATAGCCTTTATTTTAGGATTAAGTTGTTTTATTGTGCTTCAGGTGTTTGCTTCAATGCTTGCTAAATGTATTTTAGGTAATCTGACTGGTGGAAATACGATAGAAGATGTTTCTTTTGTTATTAGAATTATTGCAACAGCAGTTTTGATTGTTCCAGTACTTAGTATTTATCGGGGATATTTTGAGGGACATAGGTTTATGGGGCCGCCTTCTTTTTCGCAGATTGTTGAGCAACTTGCTCGAGTAGTAGTAATTGTTTTAGGTAGTTTTTTAACTTTGCGGGTTTTTAATTTTTCTTTAACTAGTGCTGTAGGTGTAGCTGTTTTTGGAGCAACGGCTGGTTCTATAGCTTCTTATTTTTATTTATTATTTAAACTAAATAAGAATAAAAATAAGTTTAATGAAAAAGTTTTAAAAGTTAATGAACCTATTATTACTAATAAAGTTATTTTTAAAAAAATTATTATATATGCTATTCCTTTTGTTTTAATCGATATTTTCAAGACTTTGTATAATTATGTTGATATGGTGACTGTTGTTAAGGGACTTGTTAATTATGCTCAGTTTAGTGTTAGTGATGCTGAGACTGTTATGGGGATGCTTTCTACTTGGGGAGCAAAATTTAATATGATTATTTTAGCTATTTCTACTGGTATTATCGTTAGTTTAATTCCTAATTTGACTAAGACAGTTGTAGAAAAAAATAGTGAGGATATTAATAAAAAGATAAATCAGGCTTTAAGTATTTTACTTTTTTTAACAGTTCCAATGACAATTGGTATTAGTTTTTTATCTTCTAGTTTGTGGACTTTGTTTTATGGAAAGAGTATTTATGGACCTAGTGTTTTGTCGTATTGTGTTTTTGTTGGGTTTGTTACAGGCCTTTTTACTACTGTTGTTTCTATTATGCAATCATTTAATGATAAAAAAGCTGTTTTTATTAGTTTGATTAGTGGTTTAATTGTTAAAATTTTATTAAATACTAAATTGATTAGTGCTTTTTATAAAATGGGAGTACCTTCTTATTATGGGGTTATTACTGCTAGTATTTTTGCATATTTGGTTGCTTTACTTGTTTGTTTAATTATTTTACATACTAAATATAAAGTTGAATATGAAGAAACTGTTAAACATTTCATTGATATTTTATGTGCTTCAATGTTGATGATGTTAGTCTTATTTTTAATTAAGTTTGTGGTACCTATTTCTTCTTCTGTTCGTATTTTTAATTTATTTATTGTTTTATTTTATGCTGTTGTTGGAGAAGTAGTTTATTTTGCTTTTACTTATAAGACAAAAACTATGCAGGTTATTTTTGGAAATAGTATAAATAAGTATATAAAAAAGACAAAGTGAGTTTTAGACTTTGTTTTTAGTTTTATTATATTATTTTTTTGAGATATGTTTTGAAGTAGTTTATTTTAATTAAGTGGAAATATTATTCTTTTTTAAATATTATTATATATTAATAGTCTTTCTTATTACTTAGAATTATCAATTTCATTTTGTAGTTCTTTTTTACTTTTATTTTTAATAAAGTTTCTGTAAAATGGAACAAGTTTTGTAAAGACAAAATACATTAATTTATTTGTTACATAATCCCATTCACCTAAAAATTCTATATAATCACCACCAAATTTCTTTTTGAATTCATGAATACCTAGTCTTGGATTGTCTTGACTTAGGTCACCAATTGTACCAAATTGGTCATATATTTTTAGGCCTTTTTCTTTACAATATTTTATGTGCTCAAAGTAAGTATGATAGTTGACATATGTTTCACTTAAAATATTATCATTACCAGCATATAATACCCAGGCTTTGTCACCATATTCTATAATCATGTGAGCACTTAGAGTTAAGTCATTACCATATTCTTCTTTATATTGTTTATATTTTTCAATCTCTTTTGTAATGTTTTCTTTTTGTTTAGTTAATTCTGTTAGTTTTACTTTAGCACTTTTACTTAAATTATCAATTGGTAGAATAGAAATTTGATCGTTAATACTTTTTAAATTTTTTTCTAAGGCTTTGATAGTTTTATTTAGATGAAGTCTTCCTAGAAAAAGAGTAGCTTTACTAGATTCATTTCCATTAAATATTTCATATAGTGTTTCATAGTAATCTTCATTATATGATACGAAGTCTTTTCTATTTTCTGTTAACACCATTAGATGATAGAAATCTTTTAAATCTTTTTTTGAACCAATAATTACTTCAGTTGCTAACTTTTGAGATTTAGCAATACGTTGTTTTGTTGTTTTAGAAAAGTGTTGCTCAATTTCTTCGATAGGTTTGGTAAGGTCAATTCTAAAAGTATATCTTGGTTGCATTGTTTCAAAATTTTTAGTAAAACCTAGGTGTTTGAAACCAGATTCTTTTAGTGTGTTAAAAATTTCATTAGGATCAGTTTTTAATTTTTGCTCTTTATTTGAATAATCATAACTTCTAATGATAATATCAGGATCTATTTTTAGGAAAATAGCTTTTTTCTTTTTAGCAAATTCAACAATTTTTTTAGTCATTGTTTTTACTAGTTCTTTCTTTTTATAGTCGATGACAAAACCTCTAGGAGCATAGAAATAACAATATTTTAGAGGAAGATGTTTTTGTAGAAGGAGAGTTGCTGCTACTATTTCATCCTGTTCGTTTACTAATCCTAAGTAATATGGTGTTAATTTCTTCTTAACTTTACATAATTCTCCCCAAGATTGGGATTGTAAAAAATGAGATTTTGTTGGATGATTTTTTACAAAGTTATCAAATTTATTTTTATCAATATTTTTAAGTTTTAGCATGGTTCATCCTCACTTTCTATTTATTAGTATAACACAAAAGATTATTTATAAAAATGAAAACCAAGTTATTTACTTAAAAATTAGTATTAGTTCAGATTTAGATTAATGAAATAAACTATTTTTTTCAGTATAAATTAATAATTTAATTTAATGTTTGAATAAAGTATTAATTCTTTTATTTTATAAGATTTTAATATTTTATTAGCTTATGTGTCAATTTATTTTATATAAAATAAAAACCATTGATTTGCTTTTAGGCTTTTCAATGGTTTTACATCATATAAAATCCATCCTCTTTTTGAAGATAGTTCTTGGTATCTTTTTTTTCTAATTCAGTTATTTTTTCTTTTAATTGTCTAATTTCTACTTTTATTTTTTTTATTTCTTCTTCTATTCCTTGATTTGATGACATAGGAGTATATTGATTTGGCGGCATAGGAGAATATTGATTTGGTACATTTGGTATGTAAGGATATGTCATATGATTCATTTTGGCAACCCTTCTTTCTTACATATTGTATGCAATAATCTTTTAACTGTGATAGAATATAATGGGTGATTTTTATGAGACTTAGAAATATGAAAAATAAGAAAGAAATATTGGATTCTTCTTCTTATCTTTTGGCAAATCCAGAAAGGTATTGTGGAAAATGGAATTCTTTTTTTGGAAATGATAATCCTATTTATATAGAAATAGGTATGGGAAAGGGAAAATTTATTATAGAAAATGCACTTTTGTATCCAAACATTAATTTTATTGGTATTGAGAAATTTGATAATGTTTTGTCTAGATGTTTGCCTCATATACCAGAAGGTGTTTCTAATCTTTGTATATTAAGAATGGATGCTTTAGCAATTAATGAGGTCTTTTCTAAGGAAGTTAGTAGAATTTATCTTAATTTTTCAGATCCATGGCCTAAAGCTCGACATCATTTAAGAAGACTTTCTAGTAAGATATTTTTGGATAAATATGGTTCTATATTATTATCAACTGGTGAAATTTATATGAGAACTGATAATAGGGATTTATATATTTATTCTTTAGAAAGTTTTAGTCAACATGGATTTTATTTAAGTGATATTTCTTTTGATTTGCATAAAGATAGAGAAAATTTAATTACTACAGAGTATGAGGATAAATTTTCAAGTTTAGGTTTACCTATTTATTCTGTGGTTGCTAGGGTTAGGAAAATGTCAAAATAATAAATATTATTTTACATTTGCTAAAAATTTGGTATAATGTAATAAGAGTAGGTGAAATATGAAAAAGTTAATTGTTTTACTCTCTATTGTCGTGTTTTTTATTACTGGTTGTAGTGTTACTATTTTAGATAATGCAAATCTTGGTCAAAATATTAAGATATTACTTTCTGATAAGGTTAAATTATATAATGTTTATTTTGATGGTTATAAGTATTATGTTCCTCGTGGGATGAAGTTTTTTAACAAAGAAGAATATAATGCTTTGTTTAGTGACCGTTTTGGTAATAAGTATTATTTATATGTGGATGCTATAAGTTATTATCATAAAGTAGAAAATACTTATAAGCCAAAGAAAGATGTTCATTATTCTAAAAAATTGAATTATAATAATAAAACTGGTTATATTCAAATTGATAAATCTAAGGATAGATATTATGTTCAATTTGTGTTTAATTATGCAAAAATGGAAGCAATTGTTTCTTCAAGAGATTTAGCCTCAGTTGTTAATAACATGTGTTATATTTTAAGATCTGTTAAATTTAATGACAAAGTGTTGGAAAGTTTGATTGGGGATAATGTTTTAAGTTATAAAGAGGAAAATTATACATTGTTTAAACCAGATTCTTCTAAAGAGGACTTTTTAGATGTTGTTTCTAAGTATGAGGATGAAGCTTATAATAAGGCTATTTTGGAGGATGAAATTGATTTGGATGATGAATAGTAAAAGAGGTGAAACTCATGAGTGTATTTGATAAAATAAAGAACGCTTTATTTGAAGAAGAATATGTTGAGGTAGAGGAAAAACCGAAAAAACAAAAACAAATTAAGAGTAAACATAAAGTTAAGGATAAAGATAGAGAAAAGGTAAAAGAGAAAGTTAAAGATGTCAATAATAATGATGATGATGATGATATAGAGGATAAGCCAATTGCTAAGAAGGTTGTTTTACCTGAAAAAAAGGAAGTTAGGATTTCAGATGATTTAGAGGATGAACCTGTTAGTATTAGTAATAATACTCATACTCATACTTATAGTCAAAGTAGAAGTGATAGTAGACTTTCAAATACTTTAGAACATAGAAGAAGTGAGTTTAAGTTTGTAGATGATACTAGTTTTTCGATGGAACCAGATGTAATTGAGGAGGATCCGATTGTTCCACCAAGGGAAGAAAAAAGAGTTGAGCCGGAAATTGTTAAGGTTATGGATCCAGAAAAGTCTCGATTTAGTAATTCTTTTAATAGTACTAAAAGTAGAGTTAAGGATAATCCTTTGTATGGTGGTAGTCATGAATCTAATACTGAGGCAATTTCTATTAGAGAGTATACAGGTAGTTATGAGAAAAAAGAGCCTGTTAGTCATTTTAAACCTTCTCCCATTATTTCGCCAATTTATGGAATATTAGATAAGAATTATCGTAAAGAAGATGTTCCTGTAAAAAAAGATGTTCATTTAACTAGTAGTTATGCTAGAGGAAATGTTAGTGTAGATGATGTTCGTAAGAAAGCATATGGGAATTTAAGAGATGATTTAGTTCGAGAGATGGATGATGTTCATGAAGTAGAGGAGGAAGTTTCCTTTCCTGTTGAAGATGATAGTAACTTATTAGTTGATCTTAGTAGTAAAGATGATAGACCAGCTGTTAAGGAAGTTACTATGGGAGAAGCAGTTGAATACTTTCAGGATTTAGGGTTAGAGTATAATGTAGATTATGTTGATTCTACTAAAGAAAGAGCTACTGGTAGAAGAGTTAAGGAACATTATGATATTTTAGATGATGAAGAGAATAAGGAAGAACTTAGTCCACCGTCAATAAAGAGAGTACAAGAAGAGGAGTTTACAGAGGTTGAAGAGTCAGTGGAAGAAGTTGTTTCTACAAGAGAAAAAAGAATCGAAGATACACTTGATTCTGATGATAATTTGTTTGATTTAATTGATTCTATGTATAAAGAGGAATAGGATGGTGAGGTATGAATTTTTTAAATTTTTATTTACCTGTATTATTATATGTAGTTGGTATCATATTATTAGTAGTATTAATTATTTTAGGAATACGTTTGCTTGCAGTTTTAGAGAAGTTTGAACGTGTGATTGATAATATTGATAGTAAGATTAATTCACTAAATAGTGCTTTTTGCATTCTAGATAAGACAACTGATGGTCTAGCTATGATTAGTGATACTGTGATTATTGCTATTTCGAATATTATATCTAAAATATTTAATAGAAAGAAAAATAAAATTGATAAGGAGGAAGAGACAAATGAGTAAAGAAAAAAAATCTGGGTTAGGTAAGTTTATAGTAGGTGCTGCTATAGGTGGTAGTTTAGGTGTTTTATTTGCTCCTAAAAAAGGAAGTGAAACTAGGGCAGAGTTAAAAAATAAGTTGGATGAATTAGTTTGTCATATTAAAAATATTGATATTGATGAAGTTAAGGAAGAATTTGATTCAAAAGTAGCTGAAATTAAGGAAAGTCTTAGTGATTTGGATAAAGAGAAGGCATTAAAAATTGCTAAAGAAAAAGCAGAAGATTTGAAATTCAAGGTACAGGAACTTGTTGATTTAGCTGTTGATAAGGGAACTCCTGTTTTGAAAGATGCAGCAGAAGAAGTTCGTAAGAAGACTATTGAAGTTACAAAAGATGTATTGAAAAAGTTAGAAAAGGCTGAAAATTAATTGATATTTTATTTGTTAAAAGTGTTGAAATAATGGTTCTTTGTCAAGTAGTGTTGGTGGACCAAAAACTATGTAAAATTAATTGA
>CAOJZZ010000025.1 GCA_948466315.1 uncultured Mycoplasmatota bacterium
GTGATATTTTACCAACCTGAGTACAATTATATTTCATAATAAAAATTAAATTTATATATTGTTTACAGTTTTTAAAGAATAGCTTTTCATTATTTTTAAATGATATTTTACTGCCTAAATACTGTCTTAATAAAAATTTAAGTAAAATATTAGACATAAGAGTTGTATAACTCCTTTTTTTTGATATAATAAAAAATGGGTGATAAAGAATGGATTATAAAATAGCAACATATTCAGAAGAAGAGACAATTGAATTAGCACAAAATATTGAATCAGAAAAGTTTCCTAATATGGTAATCTGTCTACATGGTGATTTGGGAAGTGGAAAAACAGTATTTACCAAAGGATTTGCCAGAGCTTTAGAAATTGATGAAGAGATAACTTCTCCAACATTTAATATTATAAAAGAGTATACCTCAGGTGAAATGCCATTATATCATATGGATGTATATCGTTTAGACGGTAAAGTAGAGGACTTAGGTATTGAGGAATATTATACAAAAAAGGGAATAACAATAATCGAATGGGCAGATATGATACAAGATTACTTACCAAAAAATAGATTAGATATAAAAATCAAGAACTCAGGGGAAGATGAAAATAAAAGAATTATTGTTATTACACCATATGGAAGAAAGTATGAAGAATTATGTGAGGCAGTTCTATGAGAATTTTATATATAGATACATCTTCAAATTATCTATATAGTGCTATTTCACAAAATGGTCAAATAATTACTGAAATAAAAAAAGAGTTAGGGCATAGGTTATCAGAAGAGGCCCTACAAGAAATTGTATTAATGTTTGAAAAAGCCAAACTAAGGCCACATCAAATTAATAAAATAATAGTAGTAAATGGGCCAGGATCATTTACAGGTATAAGAATAGGTGTAACCATTGCCAAAGTATATGCATGGAGCCTAAATACTAAAATTACTACAATAACGTCACTAGAAGCAATGATGCTATCAAGTAATAAAAATACTTATCATGTACCTGTTATTGATGCTAGAAGAGGTTATGTATTCGCTGCAATATATGATAATAAATACCAAGAAATCCTAAAACCTCAGCATATAAAAATAACCGAATTAGAAAAACATTTAAGTAAAATTAATAAATATGAAATAATTACTAATAACCAAATCGAAACTTGGCCAGAAAAAGAAACATATATTCCAAATATGAAAAAGATTATTGAATATTTCAAAGATAAAGAGTCAATAAGTCCTCATGCCTTGAATCCAGAATATTTAAAATTAACAGAGGCAGAGGAAAATAAATTAGTATGATAGTAAAATTGACAAAAAAAAATTTTTCTTTGTATAAAACAGAGCTTTTCACAAAAGAACAACTAGAACATGAATATCAAAATAATCCATATGCTAGATATTTGATATATGTTGAAGACAATACAATAATTGGATATCTATATTATAGTGAAATTTATGATAGAATAGAAATCAATCAAATTGAAATAGAAGTTTCTAACAGAAACTGTGGAAAAGGTTTAAAACTATTAAAACATTTAACAGAAACTGTGGATAAAAGTATTAGTTTAGAAGTACAAGAAAATAATTTTCCTGCCATATCAATATATAAAAAGGTTGGTTTTAAAGCAAAAGCAATTAGAAAAAATTATTATCATGGGAAAGATGGTATTTTAATGGTAAGAGAAAAACAAAATGCATTTCAATAAAAAAGTTGATATTATACCATTAATTAATATAATTAAGCAAAATTATGCTCTATGATAAACTACTATTAGGACAATATTATTATCTTAGTGAAAGTTATATTGTATAATAGGAAAAAACAAAAAAATTTAAGATTTTAATTATTTCTTTAAAAGTTTAGTTTTAACAAAGATTCCTTCATTTTAAATAATGCTGACAAAACCTTAGTATTAGTTTACTACCTTTGAAAGTAAAAATACAGTTAACATCTTTTTAAAAAAAGAAATAGTTTAAACGTTTATAAATAAAAGCTATAACGATATTTAAAAAGATTCTCAAAACATTATAACTTAATATTTATAAGGTAATATCAAACATAATAATTATTTTAGCAATATAACCTTTAATTAAAAATTAAAGTAAACATTATTTATAATAACTTAATTCAAATTATTATTGATAATTTTTAAAAGACTCTTCACTGGTTAAAAAGAGTCTTTTATGTTAAAATATTATCAATATATGAATTAGTTATCTAAAAAATTACATCTTATTTATAATCTCTTTAGGAAGGAATGATAATTTAATATGGGAAAAGAAAACGAAATGTATATATTAGGTATAGAAAGTAGTTGTGATGAAACAAGTGTATCTATTGTCAAAAATGGGACCGAAGAAATAGCAACAGTAATTGCCTCACAAATAGATATTCATAAAGTTTTCGGAGGAGTAGTACCAGAAATTGCCAGTAGACATCATATTAAAAATATTACTATTGTCTTAGAGGAATGTTTACATAAGGCTAATATGACAATGGAAGAAATAGATGCCATAGCTATTACTTATGGACCTGGTTTAATAGGTTCTTTATTAATAGGTTTAGAAGCAGCAAAAACCTTAGCCTTTATTCATAATAAACCATTAATCCCTGTACATCATATAGCAGGTCATATTTATGCCAATAGTCTAGTAAAAGAGTTAAAATTTCCACTATTAGCAGTGGTAGTAAGTGGTGGGCATACTGAGCTTATCGAAATGTCTAACCACTATAAATTCAAAAAATTAGGGGGGACTTTAGATGATGCTATAGGAGAATGCTATGATAAAGTAGCAAGAGTAATTGGTTTAGAGTATCCAGGCGGACCAAAAATTGATAAACTTGCAACTATTGGCAAAAAAACATATAAATTACCAGTTCCTCTACGCGACGATAGTTATAACTTTTCATTCAGTGGGTTAAAAAGTGCAGTAATCAATTTAGTTCATAATGAAGAACAACGTGGAAATAAAATAAATAAGGAGAATTTAGCTACATCTTTTCAAGTAGTGGCAATAGAATCAATCACCACAAAGGTAAAAAAAGCTATAATAGAAAAGAAAATTAAAAATGTTATTGTAGCTGGAGGAGTGGCAGCTAGCCAAGGACTAAAAGAGGCCATGCAACAATTAGCAAATGAATTAAATGTAGAACTTTCTATCCCACCAATAAAATATTGTACTGATAATGCTACTATGATAGCAGCAGCTGGCTATTATGCCTATTTAGACGGAAGAATAGCCGATTCAACATTAAATGCTAAATCACAAGATAAATTAATATAAAAAATACAATCATTTAAAATTAGTCAATACTGAGTTATAAATTAATTAATATACTATTATATATAAATGAAAATTATAATTAATATTAAAAGTTCAATATTTTAAATATTATAACGTATAAACTAAAATATGACAAAATGAATATAAATAAAATAAATTAACTCTCAATTCTGATTGTAGGGTATAATTTTTAAAATAAAGAATGTTGTCATAATTGAAAATATAAACACCTTATACTCATACCTTATAAACTAGGACTAAGATTAATAATGTTAAATATCAATTATCAAAATATAAAGTGTTAAAATAAGTAAAGAACATATTAAATATGTATATTTACTAATAAAACACTTTTTCATTTTGAAAAATATGATATAATGAAAACTAAGAATAAGGAGACTAAGTAATGATAAATAGAATAGTTTTAAATGAAACCTCATACTTTGGACGTGGTTCAAGAAAAAAAGTCGTAGAGGAACTTAACAATAGGAATTTAAAAAAGGTAATTATAGTAACAGATCAAACTTTAGTACAAAATCATATAGTAGATAAAGTTACAAAATACTTAGATAATGAAAATATAGAATATCATATTTATGACGGTGTAAAGCCTAATCCAACTATAAAGAATGTTCAAGATGGACTAAAAATAGCACAAGAGAATAATGTTGATTCTATTATAGCAATTGGTGGAGGAAGTTCAATAGATACTGCGAAAGCAATAGGAATTATTATAACTAATCCTGAATATAGTGATGTCAGAAGTCTTGATGGTGCTGTAGAAACAAAAAATAAATCCTTACCAATTATTGCATTACCAACAACAGCAGGAACAGCAGCAGAAGTAACAATTAACTATGTTATAACTGATGAGATTAATATGAAAAAAATGGTATGTGTAGATGTCCATGATATTCCTGTTGTCTCAATAATAGACCCAGATTTAATGCAAACAATGCCACAATCTATTGCTGCATCAACTGGAATGGATGCTCTAACTCACGCAATTGAAGGGTATATAACTAAAGCTGGCTGGTTAATACCAGATATGTTCCATATTAATTCCATGTCGTTAATTTATAAAAATTTAGCAAAAGCAGCTAATCAAAAAGAAAAAGAAGCAGTAGAAAAGGTTGCATATGCACAGTATATTGCTGGAATGGGTTTTTCAAATGTAGGGTTAGGTATTGTACACTCAATGGCTCACTCATTAGGTGCTTATTTTGATACCCCACATGGAGTGGCGAATGCTCTTCTTTTACCACATGTATTAAGATTTAATGGACAAGCCTGTCCAGAATTATTTATAAATATTGGAAGATCATTTAATTTAGATATGAATAATTTAACAAATGAAGAAGTAATAGAAAAAGTAGTAACATCTATTCAAAATCTTTCTAAAGAATTAAAAATTCCCCAAACTTTGAAAGAAATTGGTATTACTAGAGAAATGATTCCAACATTAGCAAAACAAGCAATAAATGATGTGTGTACAGCTGGTAACCCAAGAGATGTCACAGTTGAAGATATAATAAATATTTACGAACAAGCATATTAGAAAAGGAGAAAAGAGGTTAACATGTTAAAATCAAAGGTAGGATATAGTACAGATATAGATGATTTTACAACTGGAGAAGAAACAGCAATTAAAGCATCCAAAGATTTATCAAATGTCAAATTAGGATTTCTTTACACCTCTATCAAAAATAATATTGATGAAGTAGTAGCTGGTGTAAAAAGTATAACTAAAGCTCCCATTATTGGTTGTACTAGTAGTAGTGCAATTATAGTCCCAGATGGTATTGTTTCATCAACTCATGGATTTGCTGGTATGATGATGTTAGATGATGAAAATATGGTAGTGGGAGTTGCCTGTCATGAAGCAGGACGAGATGCTAGGTCTATAGGTAGAAAAGTAGCAATAGAAGCAGTTGAAAACGCTCAAACTACAAGAGCACCAGCATATTGTTATATGGTAGCCAGTCCAAAAGAAGAAGAAGATTATTTAATGGGAATTCAAGATGTAATTGGTAGAGTTCCTGTGTTTGGAGGTAGTGCTGCTGATGATACTGTAGAAGGAAACTGGAAAATTATTTGTAATGATAATGTCATCTCAGATGGTGTAGCAGTAGCCTTCTTTTATACAGATAATGAAATTGTCACATCTTATACTGGAGCTTATAGAGAAACAAATAATATTGGTATTATTAGCGAAGTAGAAAATGATAGAACCCTAGTAGCAATTGATGGAGTATCAGCACTAAGAAAATATGGTAACTGGATTAATGTATCACCACAAAAACTAAAAGGTCAAAATCTTTTAAAAGAATCAATTACAAAGCCTTTAGGCATTAAAGATCCACTTGGTAATTTAACAGTAATTCGTCATCCTATGTTTGGTAACGATATGGGAACTAAAACAACAGCAGATGATACTATTACTCTAGGGAATAAAGTTATTTGTGGAACAGCTATTATCCAATTAGAAGCAACAATAGATGAACTAATTGATGCAACTGGCAATACTCTAAAAGACGCTAGAAAACAACTATATACAGAACCAGCAGCGTATGTATTAATGCATTGTGGCGGAAGAAAATTAGGAATTGGTGATCGTCTAGAAGAGGTTCATAGACAATTACTAAAAGAATCAAAAGGAATTCCTTTTATTACAGCTTTTACTTTTGGAGAATATGGATATGATGAACATTCAGCTAATATCTGTGGTGGATTAATGTTGTCATTTACTGCATTTGGAAAAGACTAAATTAAGACTCTTGTTAAGTATGAGTAAGATAGGTATATGTCCTTCTTTGTTATATTTAGTTTATTTTCTATAAGTTTTTTTAAAAAATATAATATTTTTTAATTATCTTTTTATAAGTTCCTAAATATCGTTATAACCTTTATTTATAAGTATTTATGATATTTTTATTTTTAGAAGATAGTCACATATATTTTTATAATTTCTTATATTTTAACTTTCAAAAGTAGTAAAAAAGTAGTAAATTCAAACTAATTTTCTATATAAATCATTATAAATAAGGGTTTTCACTAAAAAAATAATATTTTTTAATTTAAAACTTATCAAGTATTGATTTTAAATTAAATATATTTATACCATCATTACTACTAAAAGTATAATTTAGATTTGATATAAAAAAGATTTTTTTTGTACATTGAGATTAAACTTAATTTTTTTAATGACTAGTAATTAAAACTTGAATATTTAAAGGCTTCTTGTATATTTTTAAATTTACTAGTCTAAATTATAACATATTTACCCTATTAGTACATATCAAACTCTTGAAAATCATATTAATAAGTGATAGAATAAAACGAAAAGAGGTGAAAATATGGAGCAACAAAATGAACTTTACCCAAAAGTATTTACTTGGTTGTTTGTAGGCTTACTAATTACTTTTACAAGTGGTTATATCTTATCAACTAATCTAATACTAGCAGCTCAAGTGCTATCAATTGGTTTCATACCTATAGTAATAATAGAATTAGTAATTGCCCTAGTACTAGGATTGAGAATACAAAAGATGAATCCCCTAACAGCTAAAATATTATATATTGTCTATTCAATAATTACAGGAATTACCTTCTCAAGTATCTTCATAACATATGAATTATCCTCGTTAATGTCGATATTTCTAATAACTGCACTTACATTCGCAGCCTTAGCATTTTATGGTTATACAACTAAAAAAGACTTAAGTAGATGGGGTGTAATATTACTAATATGCTTACTAGTGACTATTATAGCATCTATACTGAATTACTTCATCTTCAAAAGTTCAACAACAGATATTGCACTATCTGGATTTGGAGTACTTATATTTTGTGGTTATATTGCTTATGACATGCAAAAAGTAAAATCAATGTTACCAGCATTAGGAGAAGAAAAAGCATCTATTATTGGAGCATTCGAATTATATCTAGATTTTATTAACTTATTTATTAGATTAATAGAATTATTTGGAAAAGAAAAAGATTAGACAAAATTTGAACTAAGAACTATCAATTGAAAAGTTCCTAGTTTTTTAATAAAAATTGATTCTATAGAAAATAATCATTTACAAATTTCTGATAAATATAAACGTTCAAGTTAGTATTATTTAAAAATAGTAAAATTGAATTGCAATGCTTATAAATATTTTTTTAGTCTCTAACAATACAATTCAGATGAATAAAATATTAAATCATTAAACAAAATAAATATTTTAATATTTTATTCATTTTCTTTTAAATTTGGTTATGCACTATTTCGCAAGATGTAATTCTATAAATTATAGATTTAGTTTTAAAAGCTTTTTTAATTTCCCATAAATTACTAATTAATATTAAATACTAAATACTTAAAATATTTTAATGAAAGACATGATATAATTTTATCAAGTAAAAATATAAAATATGGAGGGACAAAATGAAAAAACTTAATCAACTTAATTTAAAAGATAAGAAATATATAATTTTTGACATGGACGGAACTTTAATTGATTCTATAGGAGTATGGAACAGAACTGATCAAAAACTAATAGAAGATTTTGGAAATTTAACAATTGATTTAGATACTATTCAAAAAGAAAGAGACTCTTTTATTCACCAAAATCAAAATAGTGATATATATTTAGCTTATTGTAAAAATTTAATCAAAAAATATAATTTAAATATTAATGATGCCAAACAATTGTTAAAAATAAGATGGGACAAATCTGGAGAAGTTTTAGAAAAAGAAATGGATTTCAAAAAAGATGTAGTAAATTTAGTTTTAAAATTAAAAGAGTTAGGCTTCACTCTTATTTTAGCAACTATGACAACTCAAGTACAATTGGATATTTATTCTAAAAGGAATAAAAAAATGTTAAGTCAAATGAATATTACTGAAATTTTTGATCTTATTACAACAAAAGAAGATGTAAAAAATAAAAAGCCCCATCCAGAAATTTATAATAAAATTATGGATAATTATAACGCAACTCCTAATGAATGTTTAATATTTGAAGATTCATATACTGGTGTTTTAGCAAGTCATAACGCTAGAATAGAAGTAATAAATGTATATGATAAATATGCTGATATAGATAGAGAAAAGATTAATGAAGTTACTGATTATAGTATTAAAAGGTATAAAGAATTTATAGATTTGATAGATAACTTATATCCACCAAAAATAAATATAAAAAAACAAACAAATGTGAGTATCTAGTATGAAAATAATACAATTTGACTTAAATAATCTAAAAAATCAAAATACAGGCTTTTCTTATTATCTATTAGGAAGAAGTTATGATTTAGAAGAAAATGGGGCAATTAAAGATTATAATAAAGCCTTATACTATTATAAAAAAGGATTTGAAATAAGTTACCCATTATGTATCTATTCCTTAGGTATATCTTATGAGTTAGGTTTAGATGAAGCATTAAGTATCGATAAAAGCAAAGCTAAAAAACTTTTAACAGCAGCTTATCCTAAAATAATTGCTTTAATTAATAATCCTAATACTGAAAAAACAGAAAAAGTCTATGCTAAATTTGTAATAGGAGCCTACTTTTATTTTGGTCTTGGTAATGTAAAAAAAGATTATAACAAGGCATTTAAAATTATTAAAGAATGTGCTGATAATGGTCACCTTGCCGCAATTTATGATTTAGGTGCTAATTTTTATTTTAATGGTAATGGAACTACTATTAATTACGAATTATCAGATTATTATTTAGTGCTAGCAAAAAAACAAGGTTTAAAAAGAGCTATAACTTTATCTGAATCAAGATAAAAAACAAAAAATTATAATGGAGTAGTAATGAAAAAATATAACATAAATAAAATAGAAGAATTTTTTAAATATTGTCAAAAAGAATTTAAATATGGATGGCTAGATCAAGATGGTAAAAGACATAAAGGAGTTAATAATGGTAAAATATATTCTTTGCAATCACCAAGTGAATTAATAAATAGTAAATTAGGAATATGTTGGGATATGACTGAATTATACAGAGACTATTTTGCTAGCAGTACAAATCTAAAATATGAAACTTATTATCTTTTATATGATGATGGAAATGGCTGCCCTAGTCATACAATTCTAGTTTTTTATAAGGATGATAAGGTATATTGGTTTGAACCAATGTTTCAAAATACAGATTGTAATTATAGTGGTATACACGAATATAAAAACATTAACGATTTATTAATTGACTTTAAAAAAATATGGTTAAACTATGCACTTATCAATAAAATTATTCCTAAAGATTATAAAAAAGATAACATATTACTTTATAAGTATGATAAACCAAAATATCATATTAATGGTTATGAAATGAGAAATCATATAAATAATAGTAAATTGATAATATAGAGGTAATTATGAATAATAAAAATATAATATTAAATAATGTAGAAAAACTCATTAATATGTATAAAAAAGGAGAACTTGGTGGTTAAGTAATGTCAGAAGATGCTAATCCTCATCTTGAAAAATCATCACTTGAAAATTATTTATATGTTACACTACCTATTGCTCTAAACTATCAAAGAAATTCTTATACATTATGGGAAAGTGCTAATAAAACTTATGGGGATAAAAAAACAAGATTTGTTTTCAATCCTAAACTATATTTAGAAAAAAGTTTTGAGGAGGTACAATATGCTCTTACAAAGTATAATGTAGCATTACAAAAACAAAACAAACCAGAATATGGTTATCATTATGTAATACATTTGTAGAATTATATGATGAAGATATTAGAAAACTATTTTGTTCATTAGATAATGATGCTGTAAAAATCAGAAATTTTATTCAACAAGAAAATCAGAAAAAATACCCATATTTATCAAGAACTAAAATTTGTAATTATTGGCTATACGTTATATATTAATATACAGATATAAATTATAAAAATATAGAAGAGTTAACAGTAGCTCCAGACACCTATGTAATTAAAGCAACACATAAATTAGGATTAATTACAGATGAAGAATTAAATAAATCTGATATTCAAGTAATTGTAATTGATAGATGGAATAAATTATTTGAAAGAACAAAATATATACCAATTGATATTCATACCACTTTATGGTTATGGAGTAGAAATAGTCTTAAGGAGATAACTGATGAAAATATTAATAGGAACTAAAAATCCAGGAAAGATAGAAGGTGCAACAGAAGCCTTAAAAAATTACTCTGATAACTTTGAGATTGAAGGTATATCTGTTTCTTCAGATGTAGGAGAAGAACCAGTAAATAATGAAATTTATGAAGGCGCAAGAAATCGTGTCAATAACTTAATGAACTACGCTAAAGAAAAAAAATAGCTGTAGATTATTTTTTAGGAGTAGAATCAGGAATAACTAATTTATTAGGGAAATGGGTAATTATCAGTATTGCGGTTATAAAGGATAAAAATGGCTATGAAAGTTGGGGAACAAGCCCATCGTTTCCCGTTCCAGATAAATACGTAAATAAAATAATTTCAACCAATTTAGGAAAAGTAATGGATAATATTTTTAAACAAAATAATTTAGGAAGTGGTAAAGGAGGAATTAGTTTTTTAACACATGGAGTTATTAGTAGAATAGATATGACAAAAGATGCTTTTGTTATGGCCCTTACTGGTCATATTAATGAATTTTGGAATGATAAGAAGCCATCTAAAAATAAAAAATAATATATAACATTTATAACTTTAAGATAGAAAATATACTAAAACAAATATATTGTAATATTAAAAGGAGATTAAGAAAATGAAAAATAATTATTTATTAATACATGGCAGTTTTAGGAACCCTTTTGTTAATTGGATTCCATGGTTAAGGGGCGAAATAGAAAACAGAAACTTAGAAGTTTATACCCCAGATTTCCCTACAGGATTAGGATATCAAACTTATAATAATTGGAGCAATTTGTTAAATTCTTATGTAACAGCAAAAATACTAAATAAAAATACTATTATATTTGCCCATTCTATCGCACCAGTATTTATTTGTAAATTTTTAATACAAAATAAAATAAAAGTCAAAAGATTAATATTTGTCTGAGGGTTTAATAATTACTTTGGAATAAACGAAGAATATGATACCGTAAACCAAAGCATGTACTTAGATAATTTAGAAGAGATAAAAAAATATTGTGATGATATTATTTGTTACTATACCAAAAATGACCCTTATGTTAAATATGAAGCCGAAAAAGAATTTGCTGATACAATAACCAATAAACAAGAAATTATTTCTAATGGTGGACATCTTAATCAAGAATCTGGTTATACAGAATTTAAAGAACTTATAGAATATATATAAATTTAGGAGTAAATATTTTATGAAAGAAATTTTTTAAGAATTTCTAAAATACCTAGAAAATCAGGACATGAAGAAAAAATAGCAGACTTCTTCGTTAATGTTGCAAAAGAGAATAATAATAATTATTTTAAAGATAAGAATAATAATGTTCTAATTAAGAAAAAAGGAAATATTAATCCTAATCCAATAGCTTTATAAGCACATTTTGATATGGTCTGTCTTAAAACTAAAGATAGTAATCATAATTTTGAAACTGAAGGTATAGATGTTTTAATTGGCAAAGATATAGTAGTTGCTAAAGATACAACTTTAGGTGCAGATCAAGGAGTAGGGCTCGCAATAATGTTAACTATTTTAGAAGATAATACATTAAAGCCTCCAGATTTAGAATTTATTTTTACAACAGAAGAGGAAACAACATTTAATGGAGACATAACACTTCCATATTCTAAGATTGAAAGTAAACGCTTAATTAATTTAGATAATTCAAAAGATAATAGTATCTTTATTGAGCAGTTGGTGATATATGTAATGAGTATATCTCTGAAGATAAACTAATTAAAAATAATTTACCAAGTTATAAAATAATTATTGAAAATTTACCTGGAGGTAATTCTGGTGATAATATTATTTTATCTAAGAATAACGCTATTATGATGATGGCCAAATTTCTCAAAGATAAAGAAATATTTATAAAAAGCATAAATGGTGGTACTAATGAAAATGACATAGCAACATCATGCGAAGCAATAATCAATACAAAATTAGATATAAAAAAATTATTTCAAGGAACAAATATAAAAATAATTAAATTAAAAAATAACTATACTTTTTCTAAAAAGGCTACTAAAGATATCATAAATCAAATACTTTCTCTTAAAAGTGGTCCTAAATTAAAATACGCCTCTGCTAATTTAGGTTATATTAAGACAATAAATAATAAGATAAAAATAAGCTATATTTTTAGAAGTATTGAAGAAAAAGAATTAGCAAGTATTAATCAAAATACTAAAAAATTAAATAATAATTTCAAAGTATCAAATATATATTGTGATTCTATATGGAAAATAAAATATGAATCAGAATTATTAAAACAATATAAAAAAACATACTATAATAAATATTTAATTTATCCTAAAGAAGAAATCTGTCATGGTGGTAGTGAGTGTTCTGTTATGAAAAAAAATCTAAACGAGTTAGATATTATTTCAATTGGTAGTAATATAGAAAAATTTCATACTACAAAAAAAAACTTATATAAGCTCTTGGTTAAAAATATATAGCTTATTAATAGAACTTATGAAAAACTTATAAAAATAACATACCATAAAATAAAAAAGCTTCTAAAAAATTAGTAAAATTGATTTACTAATTTTTTATTATATATCACTATATATTTAAAATTTTATAAATAAGAAAGTGTAATGTTTATAATATTTATATGGTCAATTATTATATTTTTATATTACAAAAAAAAGAACCATATGGTTCTAAAATTTAGAAATTCAACTTCTTTTACTTAATATAAATATCTCCAGTTTATCAATAACAAAATACATAAGATAAGAAATAACCCCCAGTATTACAACACTAGTAATTACTAAGTTTATATTAAATACCTGTGATCCATACATAATAAGATAGCCCAATCCCTTTTTCGATACTAATAACTCACCCATAATAACACCAATAAGACTCATAGAAACATTAATTTTTAAAGCACTAATTATAGTAATATAATTACTTGGAAAAATAACCTTCAAAAATATCTGTCTTTTATTAGCTCCAAAAGATTTTAATAGAGTAATATAACTTTGATCAGTTGCAATAAATCCATTATAAATATTTATAATAGTAATAAATGTTGTAATTAATAGTGCCATAAAAATAATAGAATTTATACTAGCTCCTACCCAAATAATAATAAGGGGTCCTAATGCAACTTTTGGTAAAGAGTTTAAAATAGTCAAATAAGGATCAATAATTTTAGCTAGTCTAGGACTTACCCAGAAAATAGTAGCAAAAACAATTCCTATAATAGTAGCAATCGAAAAACTAACAAATACTTCATATAAAGTTACTCCAATATGCCCCAATAAACTACCATCCTTAAATAAATTAATAGCTGTTGAAAATACTTTACTAGGACTTGATGAAAGAAATGTATTAATAATATTAAACCTAGCTAACAATTCCCATCCTATAATAAACATTATAATAATTATAGAACGAACAAGTGTAATAAAAATTTTTTCTCTTCTTATTTTTTTCAAATACTGTTTATGTTCTAAACTATAAGTGGACATCTAAATCCCTCCAAATTTGATCATAATATGTAGAAAACTCTAAACACTTTCTATTATTAATAGGACTAGTTTTATCAGTTAATTCTATATCATAAATATTTTTAACCTTAGCAGGTCGTTTTGTTAAAACAATTACTCTATCTGACATACTTATTGCCTCAGCAATATCATGAGTAACCATAATAGCGGTCTTACCTTCATTTTTGATAATTTTATAAATATCATCACTAATAGCTAATCTTGATTGATAATCAAGAGCTGACATAGCCTCATCCAATAGTAAAACATCTGGTTTTAAAGCAAGTGTTCTGATTAACGCAACTCGCTGTCTCATTCCACCCGACAAACTTCTTGGATACTTATCTTTAAAATCGTAAAGACCATACGTTTTTAGTAATGATAAAACATAATTTTTATTCTCATCATTTAACTGACCAGTTATTTCTAATCCAATAAGACAATTATCTAAAATAGTTCTCCAAAAAAACAACGAATCACTTTGTAACATATAACCAATTGTTACATCCTTTGAGAATAAAACATCTCCTAAAGATTTATCCTCTAATTTAGAAAGAATGGAAAGTATTGTTGACTTTCCACATCCACTAGGACCAACGATTGAAATAAATTCTTTTTCATATACGTCAAAACTAACATCTTCAATCGCTAATATCTCATCATTTTTATCATGATAAACTTTTTTCAAGTTTTTAATACTAAGTAATTTATTTTTCATTATATATTAACTTATCATAGTCAACTTTGTTCTTTAATTCACCATTATCTACCATAATATCTTGTAAATGATTGAATGATTTTTCACTAAATTTAGTAGTATCTGGCCATGCATCAATTGATCTATATCTTTTAACAACCTTTTCTAAATCATTTAAAGATGTATCAGGAAATTGATTAAGTATAACTTCTGCTACTTCTTTATCACTATGATTATGAACATAATCTAATCCTTTTTGAATAGCCTTAGAAAAACTATTAATTAACTCTTTATTATCATTAATATAGCTTTTTCTAGCTGAATAAGAAGTATAAGGAACAACTCCGCCTAGTTCTCCGATACTTGCTACAACATGACCATATCCTTGTTGTTCAACTTCCAAAGCGTTAGGTTCAAATAGAGTAACAAAGTCACCTTGACCTCCAATAAAAGCACCACTCATTGCTGCAAAAGCAACAGAAGTATCAATTTCTAAATCATTTTTTGGATCAATTCCATTTTGTTTTAATGCATATTCAAAAGTCATTTCAGGCATACCGCCAGCACGTCCTCCAATAACACTTTTTCCCTTTAAATCATCTAGTTTAAAATTATCGTATTTTTTTCTAGAAACTAGAAAAGATCCATCTTTTTGTGTAAGTTGAGCAAAAGTTCGCAAATAATCTTTTTCTCCACCATTATAAACATAAATTGTTGCTTCACTTCCAGAAAAGCCAATATCAGCATCTCCAGATAATACAGCAGCACTTACTTTATCAGCACCAGCAGTTAAAATTAATTCAATATCAATACCTTCTTCTTTGAAATAACCTTTTTCAATAGCAACATATTGTGGAGCATAAAAAATAGTATGGGCTACTTCTGCTAATGTAACTTTAGTAGTTTTAACATCATTTTTCTTAGAGCCAAAGTCAAATAATACAGAAGCAGCGATAATAAATATCACAATTCCACATAAAATGTAGACTAAAATTCTCTTTTTCATATATCTCCTTTCTAACTAAAGTATTATATGAAAAGAGTAGAAAATGTGTTATAATAATAAAAGAAAAACACCAACTTCAACATACAAATTTATAAAAGAAATTAATAATAATTAAAAAGATATTAAAATAATTTTATTATTATAGTTAACTTTATTGTATAATTAGTTTTTAATTTTCATAACTTGTAATATAAAAAATCTAAATAAAAATTATAAAGGTAATAGTTGCAAAATGGCAAAAATAGTATATAATATTAGAATTAATGACATTATTACTTGCAAAATAAGTAAAACTATGTTATAATATAGCCACATTTAGTGAGGGGGAGAAGGAAACTATGAACAAAAAACTAAAAAAATTAGCAAAGTCAACATTGTTATTTTTAATTACTGTGATGATGTTTGCTACATCAATGGGTGAGGCTAAAGCCATACCTCAAACAATTACATTAGGACAAGCAGAGGCAGTACCAGGATATGTTGGGGGTACATACTTTACAACAAAAACTACAACTACAGGTAAATACTTATATTGTTTAGATATTCATAAGGATACAGCTACTAATGCTAAAGCTAATTTAGTAGGACAAAAAGATGCTGGAATCGCTTATATTTTAGAAAATGGTTATCCAAATAAGTCTTATACTGGAGATCGCCTAAAAGATTACTATATTACTCAAACTGCGGTTTGGTGGTATCTAGATAGAACAACAGGTTCTAAAAACTTAGGTGAGTCATTTAAATCAACAGGATCAGATCCACATAATTTAAGACCTACAATAAAAAAGTTGGTAAATAAAGCTATAACTAAAAAGAAAGAAGGATACAAAAGTGCCAAGTCATCATTAACAATTGGAATTAATGATAAAACAATGACATTAAAAAATGGTTACTATGTTTCAAATGCTATTTCTGCTACTAAATATAATAATATTGATAATTATACAATTAGTGTAGAAAATGCACCTGCTGGGACTCAAATAGTTGACGCTAGTGGAAAAGTCGTAAAACAAGTTAATGCAAAACAAAAATTTAGAATTAAGGTACCTGCTTCAAAAGTAAAAGGAACAAAATTAAATATCAAAGTAAACGCTGAAGCAACAAGTAAAATATATAAAGCATACGAGTATCAACCAGTTGATAGTAATATGCAAAATGTAGCTTTATTATTACCCGAAAATAATAAAGTAGCATCATCGCTAAATTTATCAATTAAAACATCAAAAATTAATATTATAAAATTAGATAAAAGAACAAATCAACCTTTAGCAGGAGCTAAATTAGTCTTAAGAGATGCTAGTGGAAAAACTATAACAACATGGACTACTACATTAAATCCTCACGCTATTCAAAATCTAAGTAATGGTACATATACTGTAGTAGAAGAAAAAGCACCAAAAGGATATAAATTAAATACTGAACCTGTAACTTTCACAGTAACAGATTCAAATAAAAATGTTACAGTAAAATTTTATAATGAAGCTAAATCAAAAGTTGTAAATATTATCAAAATAGATAAATCAACTGGTGATACATTAGCAGGAGCAGTTTTAGTTGTAAGAGATTCAGAAGGAAAAGAAGTAGCGAGATTTACAACAACAAATGATCCATATATTATAACTGATTTAGCAGATGGAACATATACAGTAGAAGAAGAATCAGCTCCTGCCGGATATATGTTAAATTCAGAAAAAATTACATTTACCATCGATGATAAAAACCTATCACACCAAATTACATTTGAGAACTATCCAGAAGTAAGTGTTCCAGATACAAACACAAAATCTACAAGTTCATTATTACTAACTTTATTAGGTATTGCAATAATTGGTACAGGAATTGGATTCGTATACAAAAATGGTAAAAAAACACAATAAAAAAAGACAAAAGAAAAGAATCTCTCCTAATATGATAGCCATACTAGGCTCTATCACAATCATGATAGGAGGATTCTTTATTTCATATAATTATATTCAATCTAAAAAAGTAGTGGCCTTTGATTATATGGCAAATGTCTTTTATGCTGAACAAAAGAAAGAAGACATTATAGAACAAGATGGCGAAGAAAAAAAGGAAATACAACCACAAATAGAAGGTGAGGTCACAAACGACTATATTGGTTACTTAACAATACCAAAAATAAATTTGAAAAAAGGGTTTGTAGATATAAGATCAAAAGAAAATGATGTAGAAAAAAACATTCTAGTAGTATCAGGATCATCATATCCCGATGTGGAAAAAGGTAATTTTATTATAGCAGGACACTCTGGTACTGGCTGGAAAGCATTTTTTAATGACTTATATAAATTAACAAAAGGCAATAAGGCTATAGTAAATTATAAAAATAAAAAATACACATACAAAATAGTAAATATTTATAAACAACCAAAGATAGGTAAAATAGCAATTTATAGAAATTATGATAAAACTACATTAACCTTAGTAACATGTACTAATAATGATAGTAAAACACAAACAATTTATATTGCTGAATTAGAAAGTGTTTCAGAAGAATAAAAGAATAAAAACTTAGGGGGCGAAAAAGATGACAAAAATGACGTTATCAGACAAGCTAAAAGTCTTAGTAACAGTATCACAATCATCAAAGTTGTTAATGGCATCAGTTATAGTGTTTTTACTATTCTTAGCTTATCTCTTTTTTACAACAAATAAAAAAAATGCCAAGACAGGTAAAAAAATTTATTTAAGCTATTACTTCTTTATCTTGATATTCATTATAATTACTTATGGTTCATCTCTTACAAAAATGTTCGATTATATGATGAATAATTTCTTTATCGCACTCTACTTTCCTAATCTAGCAATCTATCTAGCTGCAATTATTGCTACTAATATTATTTTATGGGTTAGTGTCTTTAGTTTTAAAACATCTAAAGCTATAAAAAATATAAACATTACAATCTTTTGTATAATAAATTATCTTCTAGCATTACTATTAAATATTATAACAAGTAAAAAAATCGATGTCTTTTCACAAGAATCAATATATGCTAATAAAAATGCACAGGCATTAATAGAACTTTCTAGTTTAGTGTTTATTGTATGGATTATTTTCTTAGTAATCTATCAAGTTATTAGAGCATATCAGAATAGAAATAAGAATTATCCAGTAGAGGATTTTAACTCTTCTCCTAAATTACCAACTAATATAATAGAAATTTCTTCACCAGTATTTGTTAGAGAAAGACCTAGTAAAAAAGAAAAAATTATTCAACCATCAAGTGCTATAGAAGAATACGAAAAGATGTTAACTTTAGATGATTATAAAATAGTATTAAATATTCTAAAAGAACAAAAAGAAAAAGAAAGATTAGAAAAAATTAGAAAAGAACAAATAATGAGACAAGAAAAAGAAAATAAAAAGTATAATGAACTACAAAATTTATACAAAGTAGTAAAATAATATTAAAAATTCCATATTTATTGATATGGTTTTTTTGTACTTGTCTATAAATTAAGAAAAGTCTATTTTTAAGGTTAATTGATGCCATAAAGGTGATTACTTTATGAAGATAAAAATCCTCATATTTTGTTACTTTACTATA
This sequence comes from uncultured Mycoplasmatota bacterium, assembly GCA_948466315.1. Classification (GTDB taxonomy): domain Bacteria; phylum Bacillota_I; class Bacilli_A; order RF39; family UBA660; genus CAOJZZ01. Next base: position 19,176 of record CAOJZZ010000025.1, read on the forward strand.
TCAAATATACTATAATTTTGTCCTTTTATCAATAGACTTAGACACCCTTAATATATATTTTCTTACTAAAGATACATTTTTTTCTAAAACTTAATTTATTAATTAGTCAAAACTTAGTCTATACTAAATTAAATATAAATATAGTTAAAGGAAATAGTTTAATATTATCATTAAGAAAATAATTATATTTATAAATCCAGTCAAGAATTTAGTCATATTTTTTTAAACATTATATTTCATAAGAAAAAGTATATTTTATCATAAAGTAATCACCTTTATGATTATTTTTGCCTTATTTTATAGCTATATCAATATTAATTATTAAA
>CAOJZZ010000026.1 GCA_948466315.1 uncultured Mycoplasmatota bacterium
GGTGTTACTTCTTCTTCAGGAGTTTCTTCTTCCTCTGGTGTTACTTCTTCTTCAGTATTATCTTTTAATTGTCTAATTATTTCTGAATACTTATCATCTAAAACTCTTACTACTCTAGTTTTTCCTATATTCATTTCAGATGATCTTTCTTCAGTTAAAAAAACTCTTTCTCCAATTTCATACTTTTTTTCTTTATTATAAATATCAGTAAATTCTCTTACAATTATATGTTCCTGTAGCATTATGCTGTTTCTCCTTCCTCTTTTTTAGTAATTAACTCAGTTGTAAAGTTTTCTAACCAAGATGTTTTTATTGTTTCATCTTCTAAATAACCAGTTTCACAAATAGCTTCGTACATACCCTCGCCATTTTCATCTGGCATAACTGCAATTTCAAGAGTAGTTTCAGCTATTTCTTCTTCACCATTTGTAATTGTTATTTCAGGTTTTTTAGTCAAAGCACAATTAGGATATGCTTTAAGTTTCTCAACACCATCTTCATCTAACACTTGACCTGTAAGTTCAAATGGCTTATGCACAGAACTCTGGCCGTATGCTTTAACCCCGTCTACATATTTTTCACGATTCATACCTAACATTTCAGTTAATAAATCATATTTAGCATGAATTGTAACTGTTAATGTTCCTGTTCCTGTTCCTTTTGTTACAGTCTTAACAACTACTCCTTCACACTTTTTAGTAACTTTTTTTTGTTCTAAAGTTTCAGCTAAAGAACCAGTACAACCTGCTAATGTCGCTTTATTTTCACCTTTAAATTTAATTCCTAATTTTTTTATTTCAAATTCACTATAAACTCTTTCATTAAACATTTAAAATCCCTCCTTAATTTTAGTTTCTAAAATATTTAATAATTCATCTTTAACAATTGGATAAACTTTATCTGCTCCTTCTTCAAAGAAATCAATACCTCCAACTCCAGTTTTCCTTTTACTTGGATCACTAGTTCCTGTGAAAGTAGAAACATAATATAAATAATAAAAGCTACCTGTCTTTCTAGTTCCTTCTAAAGAGTTTGAAATATCCACTTCCAAGTTTTTATAATCAATATTATACCAATTATTTGATTTAGCATGGTGTTTACCTGTTTTTGAAACAGGAATATAAAAAGTAGTAGAATCAATTAAATTCCTACTACCTTTATTTCTTAAATATTCATTAATTGCTTCTTCCGAAGAACCTGGATATTTTTTAATAGCTTCTTGTAATTTAATAAAATCATCATAATTACAATAATAAACCCCAATTGTTTTATTATTAGATGCCATAACATACCTTTGAAGGCTTATAAAATTTAATTATTATAACTTCACAAGAAATATTTTTCTTTTGATTATACAAATAATCAAATTTAAAGCTTTCTTCCACTAGTTTTAAGTCAGTTTCTTTTAATATAGCATCAATAATATTTTTATAAACATCTTCTTCAATATAATCTTCCCTAACAATTGCTAAATTGTAATAATCTGTACTATTATTTTTACCATATTTTGTATTATCTCTTTTAAAAACAGAATAATTCCATTCTTCACTCGAATCAACTATACCTTGTCCGTAAAAAAAATTCTTTTCATAGTCTTTAATGGCATTTTTAACCTTATTTTTCACTTAAATCACGAACACTTTCCAAATACAAATAAATTTCTTTATTTGTTTTATCAATATCAAGGCGATAAATGTAAAACAATATATCATTTATCTTTGCAAATTGCTTTTCTTTTAAAAACTTAACTTCAGTTACTTTAATTTTTTTACTTAAACTGCAACCTATACTTTCTGCAAAAATAACATCTTCATTTCTTGCACTTTTTTCATTAAATGCTAATCTATTAATATAGGTTAAATCTTCTAAATTTTTAATATTTCTATTATCAGTATTATCTTTTCTATTATATATGTATACCCAGCCATCTAAATATTCTTTATGCTTGGTCTTCTGCATTGGCATCCTCAGCTTCATAAATTGACCTAAGTCTCAAATATTCGTCTTTATAATTTTCAAAGAAAATTTGGTCTTCACCAAAATATACATATTTACAATAAGTAAGAAAGAATAGTCTAGCACTTAAATCTTTTAAAAAATCTATATTAGCTCCTATTCTTTCTCTCATAACTATTATTGAATTTTTTATTATATCTTCTAACCTTTTATCCGATTCATTAAATTCAATATTTAAGAAATTTTTTAATAAAGATAATAATTCATTATTATTCATTATGCTACTTCATTTTCAGAAGTAACTTGAGCTGTTGAAACTGCTGTATCAGTTATCATTTTTACATTTAAGTAAGTTGGATTTAATTTGCTAATATCTAAGACAATAGCAACATTATCATCTGCAGCTTTTCCTGTAGCATATAATAATGCTTTATAAGTTCTCATATTTTCTAAGAATCTATATTCATCTGAATACTTAATTTCACCATTTTTATTATTTCCAACACCACAGAAATAATGTTTAGGTAAGAATAAAATAGCTTCATTATCTTTTACAATTTCACTTTCAACAACATCAGTTGGAATAGGGAATAAATTATTTACATAAACTCCTGCTGCATTTAAAATAGTAGTTGCAGGCATTATTTTTGTTAAATAATCTGTAGGGTTAGTAACTAAAGTTAAATCCTTTACAGAACGTTTTCTGCCAGATTCACTTTTTGAAAGTTTAGCAACTATTGGACCATATGTTAAAGGTGTAAAATCTGTAATTTCAATTTTTTCTTTGTCAGGATACCCAGTTTCTTCACTAAATTGAACTCCTTTTCCAACTTTTTTAGTTAAACCAGTTAAACAATTAACTCCACTACCATAAATAATACCATACTCTAAACCTAAACTTAATGCTTCTTTTAAAACTTTTCTTACATAAGCATCTAAGAATTTAGGACCTAAATCAAGCATACCTACACCAATAGCCATAAATGCAGATAATTGTGCTTGATCTAATTTAATATCTTTAAATCCAGCTAAAATTTCTTCAACAATTTTTGAATCAATTTTACCCCAAGCATAATTATATCCCTCTTGATTATTCAATAACCACTTAGTTAAAAACTTAACATAAATAAAATTAATTTTAGATAACAAAGGATGCTCTGTTGTTAAATCTGTAAAAACATCTTCAATTATTGTTTCTGGCATACCTTCTGCAACAATTAAATCATCAAACGCTTGCTTATAATTACTTTGTTTTGCTGTTTCTATCCATTTTTGATAGAAATCATTTTCTTTAGAGGTTAATTGTCTATATCCTCTAGCAGCTAATATTTTACTATCGGTTTCATCTTTAATAATTTCATATTCAGCTTTAATATCTGAAGCAATTCCTTCTGTATATTTTTGAAAAGCTTCACTAAAAGCTTTTTCATCACCATTTCTAACAGCTTCTGCCATTTTCTTGGCAAATTCATTAACTCCTGTGTTTCTTTTTATTTCCATTTTTTATTCCTCCTTAAACACATTTAATAATTTTTGTTTTAACTTTTCTGAACTTTTATTTTTTTCATCATCTTTGTTAGATTCATCACCATTATATTCATCTGATGTATCATTTGTATTATCTTCACTGTCTGTATTATTAACATCATCATCTTCAGTAGAATTATTATCTTCGATAATATCATTTGTAACAACTTTTAACTCACCATCTTCAATGGATATAGTTACAGAAGTTATACCACTTTGAGTTGTACTTGAATCACTATCATTTGAATCTCCTTCATCATCTTCACTTTGGTTTAAAATTTTATGAATTACTTTATCTTTGTAGCTTTGATTAACTTTACTGGATTTATTATTTTCTTCTATTGAAGTAGCAAAGCCATATTCTAAAGCCTTTTCGCTATTTAACCAAGTTTCTTTATCTAACATTTCTTGTAGTTCATCTTGGCTTATATTTATATGTTCCATATAAGCTTTAATGCCTAAATCATTAATAACATCTAAATCATCAGCTACTTTTCTTAGAGCATTTGCATCTCCTTGTCCGTAAGTCCAAGCATTATGTATCAATAAAGCTGAAGAACGATTAACAATTCTCTCATGTCCTGCCATAAAGATAACTGAAGCTATAGAACAAACAAAACCATCTGCATATGTTTTGACTAAACCACTAAATCTTTTTAAAGCATTATAAATAGCAATACCTTCTGCTACTTCACCTCCATAAGAATTAATGTATACATTCAAAATATCAACATTGGTTAAATTTTCTAATTGTGAAGAAAGCATATAAGCTGATACATCACTTTCTAGCCAAGGCCAAGAAGTTATATCTCCATAAATATAAAGATTTGCAATATTATTATTTACTTCAAGATTATAATATTTATTTTTCATTATCCCCACCTCCTTTCAATACATCTTCAATTTTGCCATAATTTTTTGTAAAGTAATGTTGCTTGCTCCAAGAAGTATTTAACTCCTCTAAATTAACCTTTGTTCTTATTTCATCTATATCAGTAACACCTGAAGCTATTAATCTATCTGCTTTATCTGAGATACCAAATAAATCATAGTGAGTAATACAAGAAGTATCAACTTTGCATAAGCAGCCCTCAAAATATTGTTCTTCTGAATATAGTTTCCTAGTTACTTCTTGACCTAACATATCTGCAATAGGATCTACACAGAATGTTAAAAATGTACTAACAACATCATTCATATTATTTATGTTGCCTGTAAACATACTTATAGGCATTTTAAATACATTGGCTACTATTTCAAAAATGTCTTTTCTAATATTCACAATATCTCCAGCAGAAATATTTTTTTGTTTTGTTTCTAATTGAAAAATTTTAGAACCTGAATTTTTTGGATATAACCCTCTTCTGGATTCTAAGAACTCTTTTAATTTTGTACTAATTCTTTTTCGCCATTTTTCATTAAAATCTTTATCGCCATGTTCTAAATTATCAGCTTCATAAATCCATCTTTCTGCATTAGCAGAAAGCAAATCATTACATGACTCTGAAAAAACATATCCATAATTATTCAATACTGTCAGTAAAATTTTTACAAAATCCATACTATCTATTCTAAATAAAAATACTTCATCAAAATTTTTATCAAAATATTTATCTGAAAAGGCTAAACTTATATTTTCATATCTATTACCTTTTAGATCCTCTTTAATTGGATTATAAGAATCTGCTATATAAACATAATCTTTGTTAGTAAAAGCTAAAGCTTCACCATCTAAAATCATATTAGTAATAGCTTTTTGCCAAAATTGTGTAGAATTTTGATTAGGATTAGCTGAAACATTCAATCTATAATAAAAATCATTTTTTATTATTTTTTTATTTTCGTAAAACTTAAATTCAGAATTACTAATTGCATTAGCTATATAAGAAATTGCCATTTTAACTGCTATTTTCTCCATATTATAAATTTTGACAAATAAATTCTCTATTATTTCAGATTTATCTATAGTTTCATTTAAGAAATCTTGTGCTTTTTTCTTAAAAAACATTTTAACACCTCCTCCTACCACATTACAGGATCTAAATCATCTTCATCATAAGAAAATGATTCTTTTATTTTTTCTTCAATACACATTGCAGCAACTAAAGCCATAAATCCATCATTTTTTCTAGACTTAGACTCTATTTTGCCATAAACATAGTTATTATTTTTAGTTGGAACAAGCTTTGTATTATTTATAAACCATCTCATTAATTTATCTTCTCCAAAACAGAGACTTTCAGAAACAAACATACTATTAATAACAGGTACAATTCTTGCAATATCACTTTGAGGCCGAATTAGTTTTGTTCTTTCCTTATCATTAAAATCAAAGCCAATTTTTTTTAGTTCATCACTTAATAAAGAATATCTAAAACTATCAATTGCTATGGCATCAATAATATACTTTCTAGACATTTCTAATAAATAGGCACTTATTAATTCACGTTTTATTTCAACATCAGAAGTTATAGTTAAATAGCCTTCTGCTTCGGCCACCTTTAAAGGAAATTTAATTCTTCTCTTATCTAAAGAATTACTACAAAACCAAGAATGATGAATTGCATAATACTTACCATTTTCTTTAAATAATAAAACTACACTCATAAAATCAGTTGTTTTAGTATAGTCAATTCCAACAACACAATGTTTATTTTTTAAATCAATTAAAGTTTTAGAACAAGCTTCAATTTTTTCTTTAGTGGCTACTGCATTTTCTACTTTTATTGTAGGGCAATTCATTCTTTTAGACATAAATTGGTTACCTACATCACCATTTTCTAAGAAAATAGAATACTCTCTATAATACTCTTTTAGCAAATTAGGAAGATATTGGAGAGAAGGATTAGCCATATACCAATTTATAGGGTTATTTACTAAGCCTTCACTATCAAGTTTACAAATAAAAGGGAGAGTTCCACTATCAGGAATCTCTCCTCTTAATATTTTTTCACATCTAGCCATTGTATTATCAAAAGGTCCACCTCTTGTATCGCCATTACTTGACAAATGAGTTAATCTTGGTAAATCTGTTTTACCTAAACCTCCTGTAAATACTTCTATATTATCCCAATTTTCATATGCGTGTTCTTCATCAAAATCTACTTTTCCTGAACGCAAACCATCTTTAGTTTTTGCGTTATTTGTGCGATATTTTAAAGTACTATTTGTTATTTTATTTTTTATGTAGGTTTGAGTCCATTTAAAATTTTTTACTATTGCAAGATTATATTTATTATCCTCTAAAACATTATAAATATCATCAAATGATTTTTTCGCCTGTTCTTCGCTAGTGGCACATATATCAATATCATAATTTTTTATGCCATTAGTTGGAGTTAATAAACAAAAATCTTCAAAAGCCAAATAACCATTCTTTCCTGCTCCTCGCCCAACATAAATAACAAGTTCAGGCCATCTAAGAGATCTATCTGATTTATAATAAACACAATTGTGTAAAATAAAACAATAAATCTCCCAAGGGAACAACTCGAATGGAAAATATTTTTGATATGACAAGTACTTATCAGCTTGTTCTTCATCTATATAAATATCTTCTGTTCTAAAAATATTTTCAACATAATCAATTAATAATTTTTGGTCCTCACATACAGTTATTTTAACTTCTTTTTCAACAAGCTTACCTTTTTCATTCACTTTTACTAAAGCTATTTCACTTTTAACTATATCTGCATAATTCTTTAAATATTTGTTATAACTCGTATTCATTAGGATCATCATCAGGAACTACTAATTTGCATCTTGATGAAAGAGATAGACCTAAATCATTAGCACAAGCTCGCATTTGTTTAAATGCTTTATCTTGACTATTCTGAATATCTTTAATTAGACTAAAATCTACTTTTTTGCGATCAAATTCAGTTCTTAATTTTTTGTTATACCTATTATAAAAATCTTTTGCAATAAAATACCTGGCTAACAAATCTGTATCTAAATCCGTAAAATTATAAACCTTTTGTAAACGTTCTGACATAGCTAAAAATTGCTTTTTAAATTTAGAAGGTAAAAATTCAGGTATAGAAATACTTTCTGAATCAACTTTTAGCTCTTGATTCATTCTTGTTGCGATTTCTTCTTTTGTTAGATTTTTCTTACCTTTTTTCATAATTACTTCAATAGGTTCTCTCACGTTTGGCACATCTTAACAACCTCCTTCTAAATTTTTCATCGGGGAAAAAATTTTTTTGTCTTCTACCCCTCGCGTTTCACGTTCCCCTTATCCTAAAAGGGGTTTAGGGTGCTGGGGGCCTACCACCACTCATCATTAACATATTTTTTTGTGGATTCTTTACGGTTAAAACATCTGTTATGTCTTATCTCATGGCAATTAAAACATAACGAGACAAGGTTTCTTTCTTTTACACCTTCAGTATTCGTATAATAAATACTTAAAGCTAAGTCTGGCCTTACCTTTACTTCATTGACATGATGTACCATAACTGCTTTAGTTAATATTCCTTTTTTATTGCAATCATAACATTCATTATGATCTAGTTTTTTCATAACATATCTTCTGGTTGCTCGCCAAATTGGTAACTGATAAAACTTAACTAACGCATCATTAGCTATTAAATAATTAATATAATTTAAAATATTATTGTCTTTCATTTAATAATTTTTTTATTTCTATATCTTCACTATTTTCAATTACATTAATAAATCTTTTTATAATTTTAGATGCTTTATATTCTTTTTCTGGTAGCTTACCACAAGATGATTTATTACTAGCATAAAGAATTAAAATATTAATAGCTTCTTTCACATTCATAATATCACTTCCACAAGAAAAACTTGGGTTTACCAAGTTTTAATATTATATTAATTACAATGATGAGTAAATGAAATTTTATTAATTCCATTTTACAAATTATATCATATTATTTTTGCAATACAAAGGCACACTTTTTTGCATACTTTTTTGCAATCTAATTATTTTCATTCAAATATGCTACAGGAAACATTTCTATTTTTAAGCTTTCTCTTATTATTTTATTAACCCTTCTATATATTGTAGAAACATCTACATTCATTTCTAAAGATAAATCTATAACATTTATTCCTTGAATATATAACTTATCAAATAACACATAATCTTTTTTATTTAAGTCTTTTAATATATTATTTACATAATCAAAAAAACAATCAATTATTTTTATATCTTCTTTTAAACACATAATTCTATTATTAATTGAATCTAAATTAGATGTTACGTTAAATCCTTTTATATCTATTGAATAATCTGTTCCTGTTGGTATTTTTAAATCATTACTATTTTTTGCTTTTTCCAACTTTTTGATTTGAAATTCGATATTATCTTTTGACTTTTTTATTCTTATGCAATCTTTTAGTAATTGCTTAGTTCTTTCATAAGAATCATTACAATTATTATTTTTTATCAATTTACGTTTAGTTAATTCATCTAGAAGAATGTCTACAATTTCTTTATGATTATTCATTATTCTTCTCCTTAAAAGATTGATAAAACAAAATACTTATAAATATTAGCCACCACTTTCTAAAAGTAATTGCTAGAATAGTAAAACAAATAAGACTAGTACAATTCATAATTAAAGCAACTACTCTTTTACTTATTTGGATTTCATTTAATTTTTTCATTGTTTCCCTCTTTTCTTTTATAAGTTCCATCATTTGAATCATAGACTTTCTTCATTAATCTACTTTTAGCATTAAAATGTTTTTGTTTTAATTTATAATCACTTTTATAATCTTTTTCGGTTAATTCTGCTAATTTCACCAAGTCATTTAAATCTTTTCTTTTTTTAAACAATTTAATCATCTCCTATTTTGAGTTTAAAAACAAATTGGATAAAGATATAGATATTACAACTAACAATGATTTAAAGTTCTGTATTCCTACTTTATCAACTATAAGACCTATACTAATAATTAAACATACTGTGCCTAATATATATTTAAAATATTTCATTAGTTTTCTTCTAATTCGTGATGCTTTAAAAATTCAACACAAGCTGATATATAATATAAATTCATACTTAAAGTAAAATTACTACGATCTAAAATACGATAGCCTTCCACTATATATTTGCCTTTATTATCAAAATATTGATATGATTCAACTTTTATTAAACTTATATTATCTTTAAATCTTATTTCAGAATATCTTAACCCTATATCTAAATTATATATTATATTCCAATTATTGTCATCTTCTAAAAATTTTTTTCTTTCTTCTTTATTTTTTAACATTTGATACCTCTTTATTCTTTGAAGTATTTCTCAATTTCAGCATTTAATTTGTTGCTTTTATTTAATATTTTAAATTCATCTAATACTTCATAACATAGTTCTAAATATTCATTATAAGGAATATTAGCAAAAATAAAACCACCATTTAATATTGAAAACATATATTCTTTAAATTCTTTTTTTAATTCAATCTTATATTCTTCTTTAGTCATCTTTATTTGTCCTTCTTTCTATCTGTATATAAAAACTTGACATAACACCTAATTCTGACAAGTTTTTTATGCAAGCAACTTATTGACATCTTTCCTAGATAATTTCTAAGTAAATTAATAAGTTACTAACATTTATTTTTATAAAAACTTGCATAACTTACTTGTTTTCGTTATTTTGTACCTTTTTTGTATTTATATCGTACTTTTGATTATAATTATTTACTATATTTTGACAACCACAATAAGGACAATTAAAAGCTTCTTTTAAACCAGAAACAGAAAAAGGTTTTGGTTCAACATCAACAATGAACTTATCTTCTTTTCTCAATTCAAATTCTTTTTTGCATATAACACATTCTTTTGTACCATATTCCATAATATAATCTATACCTCCAGCTTCCTCTAATTCAAAAGTCATATTTATATCTTTAAATTCTTTGTTATTGCTAAGTTTATTTAATACTTTCTTTGCTATATTTTCTTCATATAAAGCAGCTTCTTGTAATTTATATAATGGCACAGTATCAATTAAAATCTCTCTATCTGTCTCTTCTACTAGTTTTATATAAAACATATCTTCAACTTTTATTCTATATACTTTCATTTTGATTTGCCTCCTTATCACAATCATCTTCAATTTTTATAACAATATAAGCATTGCTTTTTACTCTTTTTCTATGCGCTGGTGTCATATAATATGTTATTGTTTCTATTTTAACGTTTAATAAATTAGCTAAATATTGCTTAGTTCCTAAATCGATAAAAGAATCTCCTTTATATAATGCATACATTATAAATCTTCACTTTCTTTTTTTGAAATTTTTTTTATTTCTTTGATTATGCTAATTTGAACTTTAAATTTATCTACATAAATATAGTCTGAAGATATATAAGTTACTTTACCTTTAAAGATTAATTTTTGATTTTTTAATCTAAATTTAATATAATGTCCTGCTCTTACATTTTCTCTAACTTCTGATAAAAAATCACTTAAATTATTATTTATTAAATTATAAACATTCTTCATTAGATATTTTCACAACATCCTTCCATTAATGAAATTAAACCAACTACTTGATCTCTACGATTTCCATTTAAAAGTAATTTTTCTAAAGCTTTAGAATAATTTCTATAACACATCTCTAAAAAGTTCTTAGCATTGACTGTTCTATAATTTCTATGCCCTACAGAATTATTATAAGACATCGGAATCAATTCAATTTTATTTTTTAAAATAATTTTATGTTTAATTTTTTTATCCACAAATTGACTGAGCTCTAACGAAAAAATATCTAAAACTCCATTTGCATATTCTATATTTTCATCGACTATATATATAACTTTATTTTTAGAATTTTTCATTTCTACTCCTAACCTTTTAATAAAATTTTTGCAATTAACATAGCAAAGAAAAAATTTATAATAACTATCACTATATCGCCTAGTAAAATATTAACTACCATACTTAATAAATCTATAAATAATAAAGAAAGTAAAGCAGGCTCTTTTATAAAGCAGCATACATCTTTAAATGCAACCCATAAATTATTTATCACTTTTTTCATATTTCTTTCTTCCTCCAATATATACTGATGCGCGTGTTTCTGCAACATCTGAATTATCCCACATCACATACAACAAGGTTACGTCTAGCGAATCATGATTATACATTTTTTGTAATGTAAGCATATTTCCACCATTTTTAATATACTGATAGCCAAATGTCTTACGCAAACTATGAAGTCCAAATGGAAAATCTATTCCACAAGCATTTATTACCTTCGGAAATATTATATCTTCACAATTCTGCCTAGTCATAGGATATATAACATCAAAAGTTCTATTTCCTTTTGTTTCGTGTTTCTTTTGGCCCATAAACAAATAATCGCTTTCTTTTAATTCAAAATAAGCTATATAATCAAGTATTTCTTGATGTAACTCTTTATTCATTTTAAAATGTTGCCATTTCTTAGTTTTATTTTCTTTAATAGAAAAGTAACCTTTTATAACTAGTTTAACTTTTAATTGTAATAAGTCTTCTGCTCTGAAAGCTGTATTAAATCCTATAAGGAACAACATATAATTTCTGTAGGCCTGGTCTCTTTTTTTCTGTGTTGGTGCATGTTCTATCAAATATCGCCAATAGTCCATAACTCTATTTAGCATTTTTTTATCTTTTATAGGTAATACTTTTTGCTTGCCTCCATAACTTTTAATTCTTCTTGGATATTTAGACATAGTTATTTATTAAATTCTTTTAATATTGCATCTTCTATTTTTTGTCTGCATTCTTTAATTATTGGATGACTTATATCTTTAAATTTACCAGTTTTAGTCTTTCTACTAGGCATGGCTACAAATAGCCTTTCTTTGCCTTCAACAATTCTTATATCATGAATTACAAATTCATTATCAAGTGTAATCTCTGCTATAGCTTTACATTTACTATCTTCTTTTATGTTTTTATTAATTTTTATATTAGTTATTTCCATTCTTTATCATTCCTTCCTCTAATATACTTTTAATCTGTCTAATATTTTTATCTTTATTTTTCATTATCATTCTAATTTAATAATTCTAATTGATAGTTAATATCACTAGGAATATTACCTTCAAAAACATAACTATTCTTCCTCACATATTCATTAAAGATGTTAGCTGTTTTATTAGCTCTCATTTTAGCTTGTTCGGCCCAAGATTGCTTTTCTTTATCAGAACTATCTTTATACATTTCATAAGTCGCTTTATCAGTTTTATATGATGCTATGCTTGCTCTAGCTGTATCTTCCACTTTTTTTCTAGTTTCATATGTTGTTTTATCATCTACTTTTTTCATCATATTATCGTATGAATTTATTAATGCCTTCCCTCCTGGAAAGAATGTAACATATCCTATAAACAAAAATAATATTGTTCCTATAATTGCTCCAATTATTTTCATTTATCTAATCACTCCTATTACTAATAAAATTATAATTACAATAATAATGATTGCTGCTAACAATTCAATTAATGTAAATCCTTTTTTCATAATTAATTTCCTACTTTCACTATTGGATTATCAACCACAAATGGAATATCGCTATATAAATAGGTTCCAGTCCATTCTATATATTTTCCATCTGTTGTAAAGAAAAATATTCCTGTATCATTACTTCCATATGAACCATCTACATCAGGTAGCCAATTATTTCTAGAGGAATACTCTCCTCCACTTTTTTCATAATACTCACTATCTGGAGTTAGAAAACTATTTAAGCTACTAACTTTACCATCTACAACAAATCTACCCACAACAGAGCCACTTTCAGTTAATAATACAATATAGCCAAGTGGCATATCAGCTATTGGTGTAGGTAATGCTCTCGCTTTATCTCTCATACCATTAACCCAATATGTTCTTTTTATTAGATTATATCTTTCTAAACTATAATCAATATCTGTTGGCGTTGGTTGATTTTCAACCAATTTATTACCTACATTCAAAGTATTTTCTATATCTTTTTTCGTATTTCCTTCTTCATAATCACAACCTGTTGCTAATAATAAAACTCCTATTCCTAAAATAATACCTTTTTTCATATTTTTATCCTTTCAAAATTTTTTTCAATATATTTTTTAATTTCTTCTAGTGTTATTTTCAATGAATTGCTAACTACTAATTGCAAATTTTCATATGTAACATCTTTTTCAATAAATTTGTCTTCTGAAAATTTTACTTTTTTTAACACTAATTTTTCAGTATCAAATTCAATAAAATCAAAGCCTTCTATTGCTATTTTTTTAGAATATCCTGACCTATATTCTTTAAATCCTAGTTCTTCTAAAACTGAAATATATTTAACTCTAAACATTATTACTGCTTTCTTTATCAAAAATGCTAATTTGATTAGGATCAACATCTTCTTCAATATGTTTCATTAAACTAAAAGGTGTATTTTTAGGTATATTATGATATTCCATATAGTCATTAATTCTCATAACTAGCAATTTTTCTTTATCTCTAAGTTTTTCTAACTTTTTTATATCTTCTTCAATATAAATTGGAACATTAATGTATTTACATTTATTATCCATTTTATCCCTCCTCATCTAAATAAGTGGCTTTTAAATCTGATATGTGAAGCAATACTGATAAATCACATTTACTAAATACCTGACTTATGTATCGTAAATTTTCTTTTGGTTCAAATCCTCCCATATGCCAACGTATTGTGAGAACTTCTTCTTCAGTAAGTTCAATAAATTTTTGTATAATCATTACCGACTTTTCGCCGTGGCTGAGAGGCAAATCATCATCTATAATATAAGTCTGTGTTGGCACCCATTTGCCATCTTTGTTTTGAATATTTTTAACACTTTTTTTATAGATATTGATTTTACATATATCATGAAGTAAAGCTACTATTTTTAAAGATTCTTCTGAATATCTATTTTCTGACATTTTCAATAAATTAAAATAAACATTTAAACTATGCTTTGCCAAGCCACCTTCTTCGGCTAAATGATATTTTGAACTTGCTGGTGCTTCAAAAAAATCTGTAGTTTCTAAAAAAGATATTAAATTATCTATACCAGGTCTGCTGGTTTCTCTTAAAAGTTTTATAATTAATTCTTTATTATCCATTATGGATCTTCCTTTCATTTTAAATTTATTATTAAGTTCAAACTCGCTACTACAAACTCAACTTAATTTAATTTAATAAAAGAGGGTTGGTGAACGTTACGAAATAGCCTGTAGCTTTTAATTTCTTCTATCCCTTAGAAGAACATTTTTTGCACATCTTACACTTGCTCCTGTTCTTCAGTTATTTCTTTTAAAATGTTCTTAGCTTGATAATTTTTAACTCTGTTTTTTAGTCTAGTTTTTTGGGGTTTTGATTTCATAGGTGGCAATTTTTTAGAAATATACTCTTTATTGTCCCATAATTTTTTAAGTTTTCTTTCTTCACTTTTCTCATAAACTTTTAATCTTTTTAATAAATTTCTTTTATCAATTGCCAAATTCCTATTTTTCTTCTTTAATTTATTATTACCTGACGATAATCCTCCTATTTTAGCTGCAAACTTCCTCTTATCTGCTTCTAATTTGTCAATTTTATCTGATAATATTTGCATTCTTTCTTCAGCTTCTACAATTATAGCTTTAGAAGAAGATTCTTTCGTTTTCATTATTTTTAAAACTTCATCTATACTATCAGTAAGCCTATCTACTTTTTTATCAAGTTTCATAACATCTACACTATTCTGCCTTAAACAATATTCGATATTTACAAATTCAAAATTTTTAAGTTTAAACAAAATTTTATCTAATTTATCATAAACTTTTTTATTTCTTCCAAACATCTAAATCATCTCCTTTTAATTTTGAATATTGCGAAACTGGAACATAATTGTTTTCTATCAAACAAATTAAATTACCTTTTTTTGATTCACCACATTCACTGCTTGTTCCCCAAAACCCATTTACATCATAAAATTCATATTTTGGTGTATTATCAGAATTAATAACGATTAATAAAGTTAAAGATCCAAAACTGATAAAACATAAAAAATACACAATGATTATTTTTAACTTTTCTTTTTTAGTGCGAATATTCTTTTCCATTCTTTCTTATATTTCCTTTCTATTCTACAATTAAAATACTTTTTCTTCGTTCAACATTAAGAGTACGATTCACTATTTTATTACAAATGGGGCATTTAAAAGCATAAGATAACTTTCTATTATTTGACTCTTCAGTTAAATCATCACATTCGTAAGATATTTGATCTGCAAGTTTCCTTAAATTTGTATCAGATAATAAATTAATATTACATTCATTACATCTGAGTTTTAAAAAATTAAAATTAGCATATAGTTTAGTCATTGCTATCCCCTAGCCAGTCATAATCAAACAATTCAATTTCAGTTGGTGGTGATTCGCTCTCTTTAATTATGGAATCTGCAAAGGATTTTTGCTTAGCAAGCCATTCCTCAAAATCACAACTATGCTCTAAAATAAATTGAGAATCAGTTCTCAAAGGACATTGCTTATTTTTTAAACATTTTTGACAAGATTCAATTTTCGTATCGCGACCTAAATGGCAAAAATTAGAATTTTCTTCTTTAGATATTTCTTCTTTTTTTATACACACATTATTAAAAGAATCTTTATCTATATGTGTGTCTTTATCTATATCGGTATTTTTGGTAGCACGTGGTACGTTTTTTTTACCATTTGTACCAGTGGTACTTTTGGTACTTTCTTCACCTAGAATTTTTCGTTTCCAACGTTCTTCAGCTATCTTCTTATTCTTCTCACAAGTCTTTTGATAACTAGCTCTATCTATGTCTAACCTTCTTTTAATAAAATTCCATACTGAACGAAGTGTCCTATCTTCATAAACTGGCTCAATATCTTCTTTTTCATAATCAATAATGCTTTTTATCATATCAATTATTTCATCTGCCGTCAGTTCTTTAAATTGTTCTAAATAATCATAATAAAATAAGAAGCTGACTTTCTCTTTCTTAGCCATATTCTTCACTAGCAATTATTAATAAGTTCATAATTTACTCTCCAATCCAGCATTGATTTTTACTCTCTTTTTTGCTATAATTAGAGAGTAAATTGCGCAACAAATTTACAAGTTTAAAGGTTATAGTAATATAACTTTTTTACTTGTCTTCATTTTCAAAAAAATAATCCCATAATACTGAAGCGACTCCAGCACAAACAATAAATATGATTAAACCACTCGCTGTAAAAGTTATCGACTTAAATAAATTTATAAATAAACAAATCAAATCTCCTACAACTATAACTAAACAAACTGCTAAAACAATTAATAATAATAAATTAGTTATATTTAACTTTTTAATTTTTTTCTTCATATTCTTTAATCCTTTCTATCCCAACATAATTTTTTAAAAGTTCATAAGTAATATGATAAGTATATTGAGTAGATATCTTAACTGCTGAACCTATGTTTAAAGTCCCTCGTTGCAAGCCCATTCTTATATAAGGTATAGAAACTCCTAGTATTTCAGCTGCTACCTTTACAGGTATTTTTTTCATTTCTTGTAATTTCATTTTATCTCCTTGTCTATGAACGGATATTTAATTTTTAATAAGATTAACATCATTATCAAATAATTGATCTAAAGTATAATTAGGAAAATACTTCTTTTTAATCTCTAACATTTCAATACGTTTAAAATCTGTAATGCCATTAAATCTGTTTTGAACTGCTTTAATAGTAAGATTTAAAGTTAAAGCAATATCATTTTCAGAGATATTATTATTTATCATTAATATCTGCAAATTTTTAAACATAAATCTACTCCTTTCTACAAATATGCCCTGTAGGACATATTGAACTTGTTTTTTTACCCCTGGTATACAAAATATATCCTACGGGGCAATTACAATAACAATATACACCCTACGTAACACATTGTCAATATCTTTTTTGTCTAAATTATCTTTTTTTTGTCCTATAGGGCATTTTTTTGTTTACTTTTACTATTAAAAAAAGTATAATATAGTTATTGAAGGGAGTTGAAATAATGAGCTTTTTAGATAAATTGGAGAAACTCATGAAAAGCCGTAACATTAAAAATTTACATGAGTTGTCAAAAAAATGTAAAATTCCTTATTCTACACTCAGAGGTTTTTATTCAAAGGGAACAGAAAATATTAAATTACCTACTTTAAAGACTTTAGCAAAATATTTTAATTGTTCTATTGATTATTTAGCTGACGATGATGTTGAAGAAATTAAACCTTATGGAAACAATAGCATTGATGAAGATTTAATAACATTTGAAAAAATTTTAAAAAAATATCAAATAATAGAAACAAACGAAAGTTTATCTTTTAAAAGTTTTAGTAACACAATTGAAATGATCAAAGCAAATAAAAAATTCATTTTTACTTCAAATGAAATTTATGATAATGAATAAAAAAAGTCTAGTGCTTGCGACACTAGACCATGCTATAAAAGCATACATAAATTGAAAATATCCGTTCATAGACAAATTCTTTTTATGTACTCTAATTATAGCAAAAAAAAATTAAAAATGCAATAATGGGAGTTTTGAAAATGAAAAAAACTAGAGATTTAAAAAGGGCAAATGGTAAAGGTGGCATAGTTTATTTAGGACCTAATAGACGCCGACCTTATGGTGCAAGAATAACCATTGGATATAATGACAAAGGTATACAAGAGTATGAATATATTGGATATGGAAAAGATGAAGACGAAGCTATAATAATACTAACAAATTATAATAAAGAACCATATTCATTGAATTATAAAAACATAAAAGTAAAGGAAGTTTATAATAAACTAGAACCAATTATGTTTAAAGATATAGGCAAACCTGGTATGTCAAAAAGTAACTATGATAATTTAACTTCATCATATAAGAATCACTTAAAAGATATTTATGAAAATAAAATAATTGAAATACAAAAAAATACAATACAAAAAATCATTGATAATTCTGGATTAAGGCATACTGGAAGAAGTTATATAAAAAACATTTGGGAAAGATTAGTAACTTTTGCAAATGAAGAATTAGGATTAAAAATCAATGAAGAAGTTTATAATCTTAAACTGGGAGATAAAGAGGAATCTGATATGCACCAAGTTATCGAATACAACAAAATAACAATTATAGAACAATTAGCAAACAAAGGTAATGATATTGCAAAAATAATTATGATTTATCTTTACAGCAGCTGGAGACCAAGTGAATTATTAGATATTAAAACTTCAAATGTTTTTCTAGAAGATGATTATATAATTGGTGGAAAGAAAACTAAAGCTGGTAAAAATAGACCAATGCCTATTCATAGCAAAGTAAAATCATATGTAGAATACTTTTATGATCCAAATAACGAATATTTAATAATAGATAAAACAACAGGTAAAAAAATGACATATGATTCTTATCAAAATCAATTTGAAAAATTTATGATAGATTTAGGTTTAAAATACATTCCAGGAGATACACGAAAAACATTTGCAACCAGATGCTCTGAATTAAATATTCCTGATCCAGTTATAAAAAGATTAATGGGACATAGTCTAAAAAAAGATGTTACAAATGATGTTTATATAGAAATGAAAATTGAACGTTTAAAAGCCATAATGGAAACGTTTTATTATTAATTTTAATTTGTATATTACCTGTATATTACTTGTATATTACGGAGAGATATTCCATAAGAT